>DAMAVY010000022.1:0-15831 GCA_032077725.1 Clostridium sp.
AGGCAAAACATTAAAAAACTCATTTTTATTTAACTCAACTATCATCTTTTATATCCCCCGTTTATACAAAGAGTTTAGTCTATTTGACTGCCATAAATATTAAAATAAAATTGCTTCTATGCTATTTAATACCACTTGTGTCCATAAGAATATACTAATAATATAATAGACATGTTTCCTCTGGTGGTACTAGGATAGTTAATCATCCATTAGTTTTTCTAGATCTATTGGATACTTTCCGTATAATTTACCAGCATCCATAAAGGCTTCAATATTCTCCATTGGAGTATGCATTGGAATTTGACATCCAGTGCTTAAAATATACCCTTTTTTAGAATCATAACCTTTTCTAATACATTGTTTAACTGACTTAAAAATGTCTTCTTTAGTTCCCATATACATAACATCAACGGGAGGAACATTTCCCGTTATCACAACCCTATCACCCATTACTTTTTTAGCTTCTTCTATATCTTCTATATTATCAATACTAAAATTAGAAATCCCAGTGTTCACAACATCTTCCCAAATGTCTCTACTTTTTCCACAGATGTGTATGCCAGGGGAACTACCAGTTTTTTCTTTTATTTTATTTATATTTTTTTGAAGAGCAGGTAAGGAGAATTCTCTAAATTGCTTTGGACTTATAAGACTTGTTGATGAGACTGGATCAGCAAAACTAATTGATATCCCCAGTTTAGCAACCTCTTCTATGTATCTATTATTAGATTCTGCCACTATTTCCATAAGAGTATGAACTTTTTTAGGACATTTAATCATCCACTTTAATAAATTTTCAGTTCCAACTACAGAAGCTGCAACACTAAAAGGACCAGACATAGAGGCACTGACATCTACATCATTTATAAGTGCATCTTTAGTAAGTTTTAATGCTTCCAAAAGGATTGGTAATTTCCCATCCTTTGAAGGATTTACTATTTTAAGAGATTCTACTTCATCTATTGATTTAATAGCAGGTTCTAGTAAATAAGAAATAGCATGATCAGGATAGCATACCTTGGCTCCCATAGCTTCAGCAACTCCTCTTAGACTAGTAGATATGCCTACGCTATCATGACGAAGTTTTTTAAATAAAGCTATTTCTAAATCTGCCATTAGTCGTGGAGAATGATAATAATCCTTAGTTGTTATACCAATAAATGGTGCCATAGTTGCTCCCATGTCAGGGATACATATTAGCCTATCAATTTCTAACCCTCTAGAAAATGCATCCATTCTTTCTTTTGGAGTCATTTCTTCTTTAATCACTTGAAGGTTCCCTCCTAACAAAAATATATTTTACATATTAATCACATAATTCTATTGTAATTATATAACATAAAAATAGATATGTATAATTGGATTATCCTATATATAATGTATATCTATTGATATAACTAATATTGAAAAATATAAATTGCAAATACAATTTGTCCTGGATTTTATTAATTCTTTTCTACTATTACTCCATCTTTTAGCACTATAATTTTATTTGCAAGAACTTTAGCATCATCTATATCATGAGTTACAAAAATAGAAGTTATCCCTGCTTTCCTCAATATTACTTTAATTTCATCTCTTATTCTTTCTCTAAGGTTAGCATCTAAATTTGAAAATGGTTCATCTAGTAATAATACTGATGGTTTTGGTGCTATAGCTCTAGCTATTGCAACTCTTTGTTGTTGTCCACCACTTAGTTCATAGGGATATTTATCCTTATGCTCTACTAAATTTATAAGTTGTAGCATTTCCATAGCTATTTTTTCTTTTTCATCTTTCCTCTTCTTCTTTAATCCGTACTGAATATTCTTTTTTACAGTCATATGAGGGAAAAGAGCATAATCTTGAAATACCATCCCAACTCCTCTATTTTCAGGTTCAATAAATATTTTATCTGAAAATATGTTCTTATCTCCAATTACCATACTTCCCTTATATGCCTCTTCAAGTCCTGCAATTATTCTAAGCATAGTACTTTTTCCACTACCACTCTCACCTATTATTGCAAGTATTTCACCTTTTGATAATTCCATATTAAAATCTATAATTGTATCTTTTTTACTGTTTTTATATTTAAAATATGTATTTCTAACTTTAATGAACATTAAGCATCCTCCTTATCAGCAACTTTATATAATATAAATATTGCTATAAAGCTAACTATAACTATTAATAATGATGGTATTGCTGATTCTGGTATCATTTCATCATTTGCATATTCAAATACCTTTGTTGATAATGTATAAAAATTAAAGGGCCTTAAATTTAGTACTAGAGGCAATTCTTTTATTATCTCAACAAATGTAAGAGCAAAAGCTCCTAGTATTACTGACTTTAACATATATATATCCACTTTAAAAAATGTTTTTGTAACTCCATAACCTAATGACCTTGATGCTTCAGTAAATTTATTACCTATCTTTTCAAACCCACCTTCAATATTTTGAAACCCAACGGCTAAGAATCTTACCAAGTATGCAAATATCAGCATCACTATGCTTGTACTTAAAGCTAATCCTTTAAACTTACTATCAATATCAACAAAGAAAAGAATCATAGTTATAGCTATAACTGCTCCTGGTATTGAATACCCTATTAGTGTTACTTTTGAATATATTTTTGATAATATATTTGAATTCATTCTCGAATAATTTGCTATTATTAATGCTATAACTACAATTAGAAAACTACACCCACCTGCAAGGAGTATGGAGTTTGTTATCATTTTAAAGAAATCACTATAATAAATATTTTTGTAACTCATAAAGCTCCATGCAATCATTTGCGCCACTGGAATTAAAAATCCAAGTGAAAATATTAGTAAAGCATATGATGAAGCTAAAACTTTATAGATTCCTTTAAGTTTTTTTCTCTTAATTGGCCTTATCTTTGTATTTGTAAAACTGAATTTCTTTCTGCCTCTCAATACTTTTTCACCAGATAATATTAGAAATACTACAACCATAAGTATTCCTGCAAGTCTTATAGCTGAATCTACATCTCCTAATGAAATCCAACTTTTAAATATAGCTGTACTAAAAGTTTGTATTCCAAAATAAGATACAACACCATAATCACTTAATACTTCTAAAGCCACTAAAGTAGCCCCTGCCACTATAACTCCTCTACATATAGGCATTATCACTCTAAAAAATACACCTACTGAATTACTTCCTAAAAGTCTAGCACTTTCAATTAATCCTGCTGATTGTCTCTCTAAGAATGTTCTTGTGACCATATATACGTACGGGAATAGAAATATTGTAAATATAAATATAGTCCCTTCTATAGACATAATATCAAAGTATTTTTGATTTACCTCTATGGATAGAATCTTTCTAAAAAACCTTTGAATTATACCTGTATAACTCATCATTCCTGCATAAGTATATGCTCCTATATATGATGGTATAGCCAAAGGTAATATAAGTGCCCATCTTAAAAACTTCCTAAAGGGAAAATCATATGCTGATATTAACCATGCAAGAGTTACACCTATAATAATTGTGAATATTATAGTAAATGTAACTATAATTGCTGATGCTGTAATATAATCTTTTAGTAAATATTCTTTTATATGGAACCAAGTTTCATTTGGTTTTTGAAACAAGTGAATAATTATATCTAAATTAGGAAGTACAATCATCAAACTGATGATTGTACTAAAAACTGCCCATCCATTAAGTTTTACCTTTTTCATTATTTCCATCCTATTTGGTCAAATATTAATGTAGCCTTTTGTTTATTCTCACCTAATTTTTCAAAATCTATATGTTGAGTATTAAACTCCCCCCATGATTTTAATAATTCTGGGAGTTCAACTTTTTGATTTAATGGGAACTCTCCATTTCCTTGTGCATAAGCACTTTGTGCTTCCTCTGATGTTAAGAATTCCAATAATTTAATTGCATTTTCTTGATTTTTTGCACTTCTAGTAATTGAACCAAAGCTTAAATTAACATGTGTTTCTTCTGGGAATATTAATCCTATATTTTTAGATGCATTTACTTCTTCTACATCTGATGAATTTATCATCTTAGCTATATAGTATGAATTAATGATAGCAACATCTCCTGTTCCAGCAGCTATAGCTTTAACTTGATCTCTATCATTACCTTCTGGTGTTCTTGCAAGATTATTTACTATTCCTTGAACCCATTCCTTAGCTTTTTCTTCACCGTTTTCTTGAATAAATGAAGATAACATTGCTATATTGTATGATGAAGTCGAACTTCTAACTAAAATTTTGCCCTTATATTCAGGTTTTAATAAATCGCTGTAAGTCTTTATATTTTCTGGATTTACTCTATCTTTATCATAGGCTATAACTCTGGCTCTTGACGTTAATCCAACCCAATCTTCCCCTCTATATTCTTCTGGTATATTGGTACTGATAACATCTGAAGAAATCTCTTTAACTAAGTTTTTTTCTTTTAATAAAGATATGCTTTCTGCACCAACTGTTAAAAACATATCTGCTGATGACTTATCTCCCTCTCTTGCCATTCTCTCTATTAGTTCATCTGATTTTCCTTCAACTAAATTTACTTTTATTCCTGTTTGTTCTTCGAACTTCTTAAATATTTCTTTATCCACATCATAATTTCTTGCTGAATAAACATTTACTATATTTTTGTCTTCTCCTTTGTCATTTTGTACTTCTTTTCCTGAAACACATCCTGTGAAAATTCCTAAAGTCATTATTGCAGTAGTCATTCCTGCTATGAGTTTTTTTCTTTTGCTAATCATATTTTCTCCTCCAATTTTTATGTAATATATTTCTAATAGCTATCAGATTTCTTTCCCCTTTAACAAATGATAATCAATATCATTTGATTTGTCAATGGTAATGAGAACTATTATCACTTTTTTTAAAAAACTATATTACCTTTTTTGAAGTCTGGTATAACCCTATACTTAGGCTATGGTCACGAAATTTTAAGGATAAAACAAATGAATTTTTCTCATTCTAAAAAAATTTTCTATTAAAAAGTAAAACCATTGAAAATATTGCAAATCAATACTTTCAATGGTTTTTTTTAATTAGATATGTCTTCTGAAATATGAATTTTCTTTCTATATTCTTTTGTAGCTAAAAATGGCAAATAAGTAATACTAAAAATAATAAACATCAAAAGGACATCTTGCCACTTAATAACAGCATTTGATCCATCTACACCAAAGAGTATAAAACCAAGATTATTGTTTAAATAATGTATCATGGACACAGCCCAAATATTCTCCGTCTTAAGATATACATAGCCAAAGAAAACAGAGTAACATATACAAACTATAAGCTGAGTAACTATGCTATAAAAAGAGGTCTCTGGGCTATAATAAAATAAATTTATTGGGAAATGCCAAAGTCCCCAAATTACTCCAAGTAAAAGTACTCCCCGTCTTCTACCTAACTTGTCCTGAAGTACTGGTTGTAAGAAATATCTCCATCCGTATTCCTCTCCAAAGAAAAGGAAGTAAGTAAATATAAAATTTAATGGTAAAAAAAGCAGTTTAAAAATAGTAGAATATTTAAAAATTGATAAAAAATCACTAAGGGATCCACTAATAATACATGATATGAAATTTGTTAATAAGTAAAGTATAACAAAAAGAAGAATATAGAATACTGATTTCTTACCATTCTTTTTTATGCTAAGTCCAAACTCTGCCCGGGTTTTGCTATCTTCAATACCTAGCATAATAAGTCCCATGAAACTCCCGGCTATAACTAATATTTCAGCCATAATCTCTGGATCACCGTATCCAGTAAAGGTCTGTATAGAAATTACAATTACTGATACCATTGAGAAAATTAAAAATACTCCAAAAAACTTTTTAGGAGCCCTGCTTCTTATTTCTTTGTTACACAAGAATGCAAGCATAACTCCCATGGCTGGATAGTACATTTGTAAAAGAGGAAAGGCACCTACAGGCCCTTTAGAATATGCAAAAGCCATTAAAAACCCCATTAGTGCTGTCATTCCAAAACATACTATAAAAAATACAATAATATTACCTTTACCTCTGTGTTGCTTATCTAAATTTTCCATAAATGCTCTCCTTATAATTACTACTGTTTTATTTATTTCTAATCAACGATCAATTCCATCGCGGGATAACACTCCTTGACTATAATAATGCTTTACTTCCTTCATTTCAGTAACTAAATCAGCCATAGCAATATTAATTATTTTTACGCAAAAGAATCATCCACTCCTTGAAAGATTTCACCTGTAATTTCTATAATCTCTTCTATGGGTATCCTTGTTCCGTCCTCCATGACCACAGCACGTTCATATTCTTCAATTTTCTTTACAGCACCTATCACAGAGATATAAGCTCCACCTGCCTTCATTTCATCTGGCCTGAAAAATAAAATTTCTATCTCCTGCTGTCTACTTAACTGTTCCTGTACAATTCTTAGTTTTTCATCTAATAGGGTTTTTACATCCTCATCCAGCTCTATTCTCTGGTATGTCAGTCTAGCAGTCTCTTTTATTGCTCCATCAAAACCTGTGAGAGCTGCAAAGGGAGAAAATTGTGCTGCACGGTCAAGTACAGACATATGCACGCGTTTACTGGAGACATGATGCTGTAAGCTTATAATATCATCATACTTATGTTTATCTTTATTATCTTCTTTCATTCC
This sequence comes from Clostridium sp., assembly GCA_032077725.1. GTDB lineage: Bacteria > Bacillota > Clostridia > Clostridiales > Clostridiaceae > Clostridium_J. The sequence goes on from DAMAVY010000022.1 coordinate 6,650, forward strand.
TTGTCTCCTTTCACGGATTCATAAGTGTACCATTACTAGCTTATGCCTTATGACCTCCAATTTGCTTGTTTCTCTCCATTGTCATGGCGCCTTCTTCTAGATTCGTGCCTTTTAGTATGGCATTTTTTCCGTACTTTTTCTTTATATCAAGAATCGCAAGTTGCATTTTCTTTTCCCGTAGTAATGTAACATCCTCTTCTTCTTTTTCCTTTTCCTTAGCTTCATAATCTGTAAACAAATCAATCTGTTCATAAGATTTCTCTTTCTCCACAGTGTTTTCATCCACAACATGATTTGCTGTAATGTTAATTCTTCTAATAAGTAAGTTCTCATCCACAATCCGGGTATATAAATCCATAACGGCATCAATAATCAGCTTTGTTGAGGATGTCTGTCTACTAAGATTTACTGTTCCATGTGTATGTTTTGGAACCTGACGTCCATAGTGATCTGTGGTTATTGGTCCATGATATTTCATTTTAATCTCTGGGTTACTAAGATTTTCAATATCATAGCCTACTGTGAGAACCATTTGATCTGTCACAAGACCTTTATCCACCAGATCAAGGACTAGAAGATCCGTCATTTCACGTACAATAAGTCTTGCTTTATCGTAATTATATGGACTCTGTAGAACCTGTCCCGAGCCAAGACTATTTGCTTCTGGTTTATATGCCTTTACATCTGCAATTGTACATGGTTCAAAGCCCCAGGCATGGTCGATTAAAAGTTCTGCATTTATTCCAAATAACTTATAAAGCAAATCTTCATTATAATACTCATTCTTCTTTCCAAGGGAACACCTTGCCACATCCCCCATTGTAAACATGCCCTTCTCTTCTAGTTTCTTTGCATACCCTCTGCCAACACGCCAGAAATCTGTAAGTGGTTTATGAGTCCATAGAATTTGTCTATATGTCATTTCATCCAGTTCTGCAATTCTCACTCCATCTTTATCTGCAGGTATGTGTTTCGCTACTATATCCATTGCTATTTTGCAAAGATAAAGGTTAGTTCCTATCCCGGCTGTTGCAGTGATTCCAATGGTTTCAAAAACCTCATGTATCATCTTCATTGCAAATTCTCTAGCTGAAAGATTAGTTGTCTTCAGATAATGAGTAACATCCATAAATACCTCATCTATGGAATAGACATGTATATCCTCCGGTGCTACATACTTCAAATATATATTATAAATTTGTGTAGCATATTCCATATACTTTTCCATTCTTGGCGGTGCTACAATATAATCCAGTGATAATTCAGGTGATTCTTTTAATTCAGTATCATTATAAGATGAGCCAGTAAAGAGATGCCTCGGTGCCTTGCTCATCCTACTTGCATTTTCTTCTTTCACCTTCTGCACAACCTCGAATAACCTAGCTCTTCCTGAAACCCCAATAGATTTTAATGACGGGGATACTGCAAGACAAATAGTTTTTTCTGTACGGCTTGGATCTGCAACTACAAGATTTGTGGATAATGGGTCAAGCCACCGTTCCACACATTCAACAGAGGCATAGAAAGATTTGAGATCAATAGCGATATATATATGATTTTCCTGTTTCATTCTTATGCCTCCTCTTTCCTTAGACTTACTCTCTCTCTTGTCCATTAGTTCTTTCTCTGAATATCCAATATTCTCTGTTTATTATATGTTTTTATAACTTTATCCTTAACTAGATTATTTGAATTTATAGCTATATTATACAACATAAGGATGCATTTTGGGATAGTACATCCTTTATTGTTTGAATAATATAATATTGTAAGTTAACTGAAAATAGTTTTCAGTATATCTATTGACTATTCTTTATCTTAAAAACTTCTTCTAAAAATTCTACCTTAAAGCCACTTAATGTAAGCAAAAGTTGAGATGGACCATAGAAAAGCCAAATTAAATAACCTATATAGAACTTTATATTTCCATCTTCTAGTATGTTAAATAAACCTACATTTAAATCGCACATAAAAAATAATAATATTCCAATAGCAATCATCCACGAAGCTTTTTTAGGATACTTTCCTCTTCTTACAGTACTTATAGAAGAATAAAGGCTAGTAAGTAATAAAGCGGCATATATGAATACTAAAATAATTAAATTCTTCTTTATAAAAGGACTTTTTATATTTAATGATATTATTAAAGCTGCAGTTAAAGCTATTATAAAAAATACAATGTTTTTACATTTTCCTTTTGACCATATACTATGCCGTATAATATATATTATTTGAACTAAAGAAAAGAAAAAAATTCCTGGTTCAAAATCCCCATAGATTACAAAATAATAATCTGCAATTAAGGTAAATACTCTAGCTAACTGAACTAAAAGTTTATCTTCCTTAGAATATCCCTTTGAACCAATTAATAAAGATATCCCAAAGCATAATATTATAATTAGATATTTTAATCTTAAAGAATAAACATTACCTAGGTCCTTTGATAAAGCATCAATGTATAAAAAAATAAAGTAAATAACAACTATCAAATAAGATATACCTTTTATAAAGTACTCCCTTTTAATAACCTTATACATTTATATCACCCAGTAATATTTATTCCCTACAACTGAGTTTTTGATTACTTATATATTCATGTTTAATTTATTTAGTGTAAAAATGCTATGTTTTTTCAACATAGCATTTTAAGTAACCTTATAAAATTATTGGCTTAGACTTAATATATTAATTTTATATCTTATAATATTTCAGTCTTATTTAAAACATGGAGATTCACCTTATCATTAACCTGGATATCATTAACTTTGTTCCCCAAAACACTTACTTCAAGGCGCTTATTTTCTTTTTCAACTATAATATCCGTATATGCGCCCATAAACATCAGTGAAATTATTGTAAACTCGCCATCAATTGATTTTGAAATTTCTATATCTTCTGGTCTTACTAAATAGCATTTATCATTTTCTTCAATATAATTAGCTTTACCTATAAAGGTCGCTACATATTTATTTGCAGGACTTAAATATATTTCTTTTGGTGTTCCAATTTGGGATATGCAGCCCTTATCCATAACAACAATCCTATCACTCATGGATAGAGCTTCTACTTGATCATGGGTAACAAAAATCATGGTTATGTTGTACTTCCTTTGAAGTTCCTTAATTTCATATCTCATTTGAGCTCTTAAATTTGCATCAAGGTTGGAAAGAGGTTCATCTAATAGCAAAACTTTCGGATTTGTGGCAAGTCCACGAGCTAAAGCAATTCTTTGTTGTTGACCCCCACTTAATTTACCTATATTGTAATCAGCATAATCTTCTAGGTCCACCATTTTTAAATAATCTTTTGCAGACTTTCTAGCCTCTTTTTTTGATAATTTTCTAAAATATCTCAAACCATAGGCCACATTATCTAATACGTTGTAATGTGAAAAAAGGGCATAATTTTGGAATACAGTTGAAACCTTTCTTTTTTCAGGAGGTAACTTCTCAATGGATTCTCCATCTAATATTATTTCTCCCGAATCTACCCTTAAGAATCCGCCAATCAAATTAAGTAGAGTTGTTTTTCCGCAACCCGAAGGTCCTAAAAGTGTTATAAACTCACCTTTATCAACACTTAAGTTGATTCCTCTGACACCATTTTTTTCATCAAACATTTTTGTGACATCTTTTATTTGTAAAAACATCTATCTTCCCTCACCCTTTTTAGAATATTTGTCATTAGCACATTGACAAATCCAGTAATTAATATAATAAGTACCGCTAGGATTGAACCAACAGCATTTCCACCACCTTTAATTTGCCTAAACATTTCTGTGCTGGCTAATAGTTTACCTGGGCTTACTAAAAACATAACTGAACCAAAGGCAGTCATACTTGATGTAAAAATTTGTGCAAAACTTGTTGTACAAATTGGAATTGACATAGGAATAATAACAGTCTTTAATAACTGAAATCTATTTGCCCCTAAGTCTTTACCTGCAGATTCAAGCTTTGCGTCAATACTCGGGTATATGGAATTAGCATTCTTATTTGCAACTGAAATCTGACGGAAAGCTAAATTTAATATTACAATTGCTGCAGTTCCAGTTAAAGAAAATGGTTTTTTATTAAAAGCTACCAAATACCCTAAACCAAAAAAGGTTCCAGGAATAATATATGGTAATGATGCTATGAATTCAAAAATTTTTAGATTCTTTCTTCTTAATCGATATATGTAATAGCTCAAGGTCGCACCAATTATTACAGCTAGTACACTTGCAATTAACGAATACACGATACTCCTTAGGAACGCCTTTATTGACACTGCTTCAAGTTTTGTAAAATTGTCTAATGTGAATCTAAGGGTACCAGTGGCATTATTGGTAACAGTAGATAAAACTATGGTGCTGTATTTGAGCAAATTCAAAACTATAAATAGAACTAAAAAAACTCCTAATATGATTTTTATACACTTAGGGAGTTTTAACCCTATGGTGGAACCAGATATTCCTTTATCACCAGAATTAGAATTTCCAACTTTCTTCATCATTTTCGAATAAGAAATGAACGCTAAAATACTAGGCAGAACCATAACAGTACTCATAGCCGCTCCTCTATTAAGGTCGCCTGTGGAAAGAACTGCATTGTATGCCTCTGTAGCTAAGGTTTGAAACCTACCACCAATTATAACGGGTGTTCCAAAATCTGCAAAATTCATTGTAAAAAGAATGAACATAACGGAAAGAACTCCTGGCATGGTATTAGGTATAACAATATTTTTTAAGGTTTGTAATGGCGAGGCACCTAGGTCTAAAGAAGCAACAACTGCCTTTTCGTCTATAGAATCAAAACTATTAGATAATATAATCATAGCAAAAGACAATGTACTAAGTACTTGGATGAGTAAAATTCCTTGCCAGCCGTAAATGTTCCAATTCAAATTCAATAAATCATAGGTTATAAACCCACGCCTACCAAATAATAAAATCATAGCAATAGATGTTACAAAGGGAGGAGATATAATCGTTATAAGTAAGACTTTTTTCATAGCATTTCTAATCCGTGAACTAGATACGTACATACCTAATGATAAAATATATGCAAGTGCAGTACCTATAATTGACGAAGCCATAGCTAAAAGTAAACTCTGAACAGTGATATCAAACATATCTTCATTGAATAATTCTCTATAGTACTTTAGCATATCCCCGCCTTCCCCGTGAGCACTTTTTAGTAAAACTGATATGACAGGGAACGCTACAAAGCCTAAAATTAAGATTACTAAAATTATTATAAAAATATTTTCAGAAAACCAGGGTAAAATTCCATGACCAATTCCATTTTCTTTTTTACGTAAATTTGTTTGATATGTCTTTTCCAAAATAATCTTCCTTTCTAGAAAAATTGCGTATAACAGAGAATATTAAGATACCCATAAATATTTCTATTTATAGGTATCTTTTTACTTCATATTATTTTTTCACAGGAGCTTTAGTTCCAGCTATTTCAGTAAACTTAGCTATTACCTTATCTCTATTACCACCCATTTTAGACATATCTACAGGTACAAAGCTATCTTTTGAAGCATCTTTCATAACTTCAGGCATTTCTACATCGTTTCTAGCCATAATTCTCACTTCTGCCTTTTGAAGAGCATCTCCGCCTTCTTTAGATGTAAAATAATCAGCAAATACCTTTGCAGCTTCTACATTTTTAGAGTTTTTGAAGATTGCAACTGGAGATGGAATCCATGGGAATATATCTTCAGGAATTATAATTGATACAGGATTTTCATTTTGCATTTCATAATATTCACCAGTAACTGGTACGAATCCTATTGCAAATTCTCCTGCTGCTACTTTTTTAGAAGGCTCTCCACCGCCTTCAGTATAGTAAGCCACATTCTCATTCAATTTTGTTAAATAATCATAAGTTTTTTCTTCTCCCCAATTTTGATACATAGTTTCTAACATAGAATATGCAGTTCCAGAAATTGCAGGGTTTGCAAAAATTATTTCCCCTTTATAAATTGGGTTAGCCAAATCTGACCATGATTTTGGAGCAGGTAAGTTTAATTTTTTCAATACGTCGTTATTAACAATGATTCCTGCTGTTTGAAAAGATACAGCTGTCCAGCTTCCGTCTTTGTCTTTATACATGTCATCAATATCTTTAGCTCCTTCAGGAACATACTTATATAAATAGCCCTTATCCTTTGCTGCAATATAAGAGTCAGCTCCACCTCCGAGCCATACATCAACGTCTGATTTTCCTTCTTCAGCATTTAACTTAGCAAGCGCTGCTCCTGTAGATAAAGGAGTATACTCTACCTTTATTCCAGTTTTTTCGGTAAAATCTGCAAAAGCATTTTCAATCTTTCCATAGGAAACAAATGCCTTTAGCGTAACCCCTTCAAATTTCTTTGCATCAGTTGTTTGTGCATTATTCTCTGTTTTTGCAGGTTCCTTAGTAGCTTTTGAACCACATGCCACAAGAGATAGCATCAAAACTAATGATAGTATTATAGCAATTTTCTTTTTCATAAATTTATTCCTCCTTTTTATATAGCAGCTCAATCAAATGTGGATGAAGCTTACTTACACTTACAAATTAATCATTGTAGCAAATTTTCTTAAATTAAATTTGAAATTTTTTATATCCACTTAGAATTACCGGCTCACATTTTACTGTTTTTAATGCCTGTACTAAATCCTCTACGGTTTTACATTCCATGGGAACATTTGTTGCATATCTCCCCAAGGATATTAAATTATGACAATCACTAGCGCCTATAGGTTGAAGGGAAAGTTTGGTGCAATACTCCATAGCCTTTAGATTTGCTTCATTGGATGTACTACCATTTAAAACTTCAATTCCTGTTAAGCCTTTTAATGTAAGTAAATTTTCCCCTAAACCTCTACTATTGCTCCTAAAAGGATGTGCTGCAATACAAACACCGCCTCTATTATTTACCCAATCAATAAATTCTTGCGCTGGTAAATGTCCTTTAGGCAGGTCATTAATCCCAAATGCAACTATATCCCCCTCAAAAGAGAGATGTTCTACACCAACAAAAATTGGGAAATTCTCAATTTTAGAAAGTTTTGCTGCATATTCTGCTAAGCCGTATTCATCATGATCAGTTATACAAATACCATGCAAACCTTTTCTTTTTGCTTCAAATATCATCTCTTTTAAATTCATTTGGCTATCAGAAGAATAAGTTCTTTCATGCATGTGAAAATCGATTATCATCTATCACAACCCCCTTATTTTAAGATTTTATTTTTATTATAAATATAAACAATAAACCAAATTACATATAAATTTTTTCCCTATAATAACAAGGATTGTTACAAAAAAAAACACATATGTCCATATATTTCACTTTGATTTAAATTGTAACATTTAACTTATAAAATGTATAATAGAAAAAAACTATAGAACAAAGTAGTTCTATAGTTTTTTATAATAAAGCAGAGGAGTTAATCTGAAAAGTTCGTATCAAGTGGACATACAGTGCCTGAACCCTGTATGTCCACTTTTAATATGTGAGATTAAAATGCATATAAAAAAACTCCTGTCTAAACTTTAGATCAAGAGTTTTATTATATCATTGCATTATATTATTATTTTGCTGCGAGTAGCTTATTAACTAATGCCATATTACTTTCTTTACATTTACCACAACCTGTACTAACTTTTGTAATTTTTTGTACTTCTTCGAAAGATTTAGCACCATTATTAATAGCGTCCTTTATATCTTTTTCTGTAACGTGCATACATCCACATACTACTTTGTTTCCATCAGCATTTACATTAAAGTTAACTAGCATTTTATTAAGGTTTTGTACCAGTTCAGTTTGAGTTTGAGTACTCTTAGCTACCTTTTCGATAGCCTTAGTTGTGGAATCAATACTGCCTCTTATTATTTCAGCCTGTTCTGCAGATTCTTGTGTATTACTCGCAACACTTTGAATTGCTTCAGTAACTTGACCCACACTGGCTGCTAATTCCTCTGACATAGATGCTATTTCATCAGACATGTTGCTTAGAAAATCTGAATCATTATAATATTGATTTCCCATTTCCTCAAATTCTCCAAATCTAGGATTTACGTTATCATTGATAAAGTCCAGTACAGACTTACCATTAGAAGATAAGTTTTCAAAGGCACCTTGAACTTTAGTAATGGTATCTTGAATATTTGTTACAGCTTCAGCGGATTGTTCTGCTAGTTTTCTTACTTCTTCAGCAACTACAGCAAAACCTCTTCCCTGTTCCCCAGCTCTAGCAGCTTCAATGGCTGCATTTAGGGCAAGTAAATTTGTCTGCTCAGCAATACTTGCAATGGTATCTGCCATAACCCTTATATCATCTACAACTTTTCCTTGTTCAATTGCCTCTAACATATTATTTCTCTTTTCAGAGTAAATCTCCTTAAGCTGAACTACGGCACCTTTTCCTTTATTTACAACTTCCATAGCTCTATCTTTAGATTCAAGGGAATTGTTACTTCCCTTTGAAGCCCTAGATGATAACTCATTGATACTTGAATCCACCTCTTCTACAGAAGCAGTTATTTCCTCCAATGATGCAGTAGATGCTTGAATTCCCTCAGCTATATTTGTTACAGCAACATCTATTTCTTGAGATTTTGATAGTAGTTCTTCTACTGCACCGGAAAGATCCTCACTAATAGAACCAAGATATATTGTATTATCACTTAAGGAATTTATCATCCCTTTAATATTTTCTTGAGCCAATGTAAGAGACTTGTCTAGTTTACCAAATTCATTCTTTGACTTAATTTTGTTACCTTGAGATAAATCAAAATTAGCCATATTCTCTGCCACCTTAGTGAGTTTTGATAAATAATTATTTATTTCCATTGAGAGAATTATTCCAAAGGCAATGGCTAGTACCACTCCCACTACCATAAGACTTAGCACAACGTTATTGTTGGCTCCAGATACCATTCCTAATGTTCCAACTGCAGCAATTAAAATTGCCATAATAAAAAATGACAGCCTAAGTTTAGTTTTCACCTTAATATTTTTAAAAAAAGACATAATTACCCTCCGTTATTTTAAAATTTTATGAATATTTAATATACGTAGCCTACATCTACTTCCTTACTTATTAATACAGTAAGAATCAGCTACACTTAAATGATTTTCACATTCTATACTAAATCCTGTTATACCTATATTTTCGTAATTTTCCTTCAATACTGTA
>DAMAVY010000023.1:0-15820 GCA_032077725.1 Clostridium sp.
GTATGATAGGTTGTATGCTGGAAGCAAAAGTAAGTGTAAATGCCGCAGTACATTTAGCAGCAGCTAAAAGTATTATTACAAAAATAGATTTAGATGGACCTGTTCTCTGTAGTGAAGATCCTGTAGAGGGTGGAGCAACCTTTGAAGAATATAAAATTACTTTAAATGATGCACCAGGTCTTGGAATTAAGAAAGTTAATGGAATAAGATATTTATAATATTTTTATAACTTGCATACTTTCACTTCTTGCTGGTGTACAAGCCAGCAATAGAGGAGATAGAGATACTATTAAAAATTAATTTAATTAAGGGGGAAAGAAAATGGAATTAGAATTAGGAAAATGGGCATTATTATCATCACCGTCGCTCTTAGCATTAATCCCGTTGTTAGTCTACCTCATCATGGTTTTTAGAAACAAATCCAATTTGGCAGGGTTAATTGCTGGTACTGTGGTGGCTGCAATTTTAACTGGACAAAATCTTGCAAATCTTGCATCAATATTTGCAACTTCTTTAGGTTCTTTCTTAGGTATAATCGGTCTAATTATTATGTTTGGAAGTGGTCTTGGATATTTGATGAACAAGACTAAAGTTAGTCATACACTGGTATATTGGATTGTAAAGAAAATTGGTGTAAGCAATGAGAAAAGAGGGATGCTTGCAGTAATAGTTTCTTCTATAACAATTTGTGGATTGCTTGGAACTTTAGCTGGTGGAAATGCAATAATTGCTCCAGTTATAATTCCGGTTGTGGCCGCTGTAGGACTAACTCCAACTGCAGTTTGCGCATTATTAAGGGTTTCAGGTGAAGTTGGACTAATTGTTGGACCGCTTACTGGAGTAACTATAGCTACAATGGGTGTTACAGGTCTTTCTTACGGAAAACTTATGTTATATGCTGTTATTCCATTTAGTATAGTATGGATTGGAGCTACACTCTTCGCAGTAGGTAAGATTCAAAAGAAAAATAAAGGCATTGAAGCCTATGAAATTACAGAGGATATGATTGATATAAATAGTATCGTCATAACAAAAGAGGAAAAGCGTACTACGATTTTATTTGTAATTACATTTATTGCTTTAGTTGCTTATGGTATCATTTCAAAACAAGGAACTTCCTATGCCATAATAGTAATGTTAATTTTATCTGTAGTTCTTACTGTAAGTAGTAGACTTGAAATAGACTCTGCTATTGATACTTTTGTAGATGGTGCTTCTAAAATGACCAATATGTTTTTAGTATTCATCTTCTTTGAGGTTATGTTTACTATGATAAATCTTGGTGGAGGTTTTGATGCACTAGGTAATTTATTGTCAGGGCTCGTATCTGGTGGAGGGAAAGCAGCTGTAATGATAATAGCTTCACTAGTTGGTGGATTTGGTATCGAAGCTGCAGCTGTAGCTGAAATTAATATTGTAAACAATATGTTTATAGATTTAGTTACAAAAGTAAATTTACCTATGGCAGTTTGGGCAACCGCTATTCTAGCAGCCACTAGAATTACAGGATCAGTATATCCAACAGCAAATTTAGCTGGTCAAATGGGTATTGCTAGATGTACCAATATGAAGGATGTTTTAAAGGCTAGCTGGATAGGTGCTGCTGCACTTTGGATTTGGGTTATAGTTTGGTCATTTATAGGTCCGTTACTAATACATTAAAAAATATTTAGTCCCTTACTCCATAACTCCCTAACTCCCCCAGTCTTAGGACTGGGGGAGTTTTTTGTATTGAATACATAAATTGGTGTTTAATACCATAAATTTATTTTAATGCAAGAAAATAACTGATATAATAAAAGATATAGTTAAAGAGTAATCACAGGAGTTAAGGAGTTTCCGTGAACGCTGATTATTTAGAAGGGGGAGAATAAAGATTATGAAAATTACTGTAATACATGGGCAATCACATAAGGGGAGCAGTTATCACATCATTAAGCAAATAATTAATAACATCGCCAGTGATGACAAAGAAGTTTATGAGTATTTTATGCCAAGTGATACACCAAATTATTGTGTGGGGTGTTACAAGTGCTTTAATGAAAGTGAGAATGCCTGTCCGCAAGCGGAAAAAGTGCAGAAGATTGTTAGGTCTATGGAAGCGTCTGATATTATTGTTATTGATTCGCCAACATATTGCTATGGAATGACAGGGCAACTGAAAACTTTGTTTGACCATCTTGGGTATATGTGGCTTTCTCATCGCCCCAAACAGGCTATGTTTAATAAAGTAGGAATTATCGTATCAACAGCTTCAGGAGCAGGATCAAATAAAGTTACTAAAGCATTAGCACAGCAAATGTTTTGGCTTGGAATAGCTAAGGTATTTCAGTATAGTAAGAATGTAAATGCTTCAAGTTGGGAAACAGTTCCTGACAAAATTAAAGAATCAATTACAAAGGACATTCATAAACTAGCTGTAAAAGTGAAAGCCAAAGCAGGTAAAGCAAGACCAAGCTTTAAGTTGAAATTTATGTTTAATATAATGAGAAAGATGCAAAAATCAAACAATTGGAATATGGTTGATAAAAACTATTGGAAAGAAAATGGTTGGCTTCAAAACAAAAGACCTTGGCAAGTTACGCGTGAAATAGTATAAAAATAAAGGGATAAAGTTTACACTTAATGACATTCTCAACATTAAGTAAAATTATTGATATTGTGGTTAAAAATTCTATAATAAGGGTTGTACTGTAAGTGAAATTAGAAGATAAATATTATATTTTAAAACCGAGGAGGATACATTATGTCATTTAGTCCAAATTTATCAACAACTTTTTCCAACACTAGACTTAGGACACCTGAAAATATTTGTGATTTATCTGGTATGTGTTCTGTTTGTTCAGATAAATGTACTGGTTTATGCGAAATTGGTATGTCAGCAGTTCGTGGTTTGGAGGTTGCTTATCCCTACAATACCGCAACTCAGCAGTTTGCTTCGGAAAAAAACTATCCTTTTGATTATTCACATTTTAATATTAATGGTCGGGTGTTTGGTGCTATCGGTGCTCCAGAAAATACGGAAGAAACCAATGTACATACAGCAGATATAAGCTGCGAAATTGGATATAAGAAAAAAATTAAATTAAAAGCACCAATCATACTTCCTGCTATAGCTAAACTTAATTGGAAAGATTACTATTCTGGAGCAGCAATGGCTGGTATTATCGCTGTAATTGGTGAAAATGCTGTAAAAAGTGATCCAGAATTGGATCACGATGAAAATGGCATGGTTTCTCATGCACCTTTCTTAGGTGAAATGATAAATTATTTTAGAAGATTTGATAAGGGATATGGTGATATCGTTCTACAAGTTAATGCAGATGATATTGCTGTTGGTACCCCTGAATATGCATTAAAAAACTTAGATTTAAAAACATTGGAAATAAAATTCGGACAGGCAGCAAAGGGAATTCAGCATGTAGCTCCAGTTTATTCCTATGAAGAAGCTGTGTGGATTAAAAAGAATGGCTATATTGTTCTTCCAGATCCACTGGATGAAAAAGTAAAAGAAGAATATGACCAGGATAATGGGCTTCATTTTATGCAGTATGGACGTCTGCCAATGTGGGATGAAGCCACTCTGGCAGAGATGATTTCAAAATATCGCAGTCTAGGAGCAGAGAATATTTTTTTCAAAATGGCAGGCTATGATGTAGAAGATGTTAGAAGAGTGCTAAAGATTGCTTCCGATAATAAAATTGCCCTTGTTACTTTTGATGGAGCTGGTGGTGGAACAGGGCATAGTCCATGCAAGATGATGAATGAATGGAGTTATCCAACTATTGAATTGGAAAAGATCGTTTATAATATTATGAATGAATTAAAAGAAGAAAATGCATGGCTTCCAGCTATTGCTATCGCTGGTGGCATTAACATGGAAGATACCATGTTTAAAGCACTCGCTCTTGGTGCTCCATATGTTAAAATGGTTGCTATTGGAAGAGGAGCCATGGCTGCAGCAATGTCAGCTAAAAATGTAGGAGAAATGATTGAAAAAGGAACCATTCCTCCAGCATATCAGAATTTTGGAGATAGTATTGATACTATTTTCAGAGAAGCAAAACGTGTCAAATACATTTATAAGGATATTAATTTTCCTATCACACCGGGAGCTATCGGTCTTTTTTCGTATATTGACCGTCTAACTTTGGGAATGAAACTATTAATGGCATTGAACCGTAAATTTAGTTTGAAATATATTGATCAAAGTGATGTGATTCCTTTGACTAGGGAAGCAAAAGAATATTTAGATATTAGATATTAGGTTACAGGCACTTGGCAAGTGGCAAGTTTATGAAATAAAGGTATGGAGTTCATGTAAAACTCCATACCTTTATTTTATTTGGTGTTTAATCCTATTCTGGTTTATTTTAGAAGATGTGATATAATTTGAATTATACTTAGGGAATGAAGACTTTATTACATTGCTACACAATAAAAAGTATACACGGATAAAGAATTAGGAAAGCACTTGATTTAAAGGAAAAGGGGGAAATAGAATATGATAAATGAGAGAGAAATGTTAATACTTAATCTAAAAAGAATTAGAGACAATGAATACGAATTAAATGACAATGAGAAAGTAATGGATTTCGTTAAACCTATGCTTAAATATGTGGGTGATACTGATCCAGAACTTAGAGATGATTTAATTTATTCTACCTTTTGCGCATGGATTTATGAAAAAGAGTATTTAAGTAATGAACAACTTGGTGAAATATTAGATACAATTCTAGATGAAAAGCATCTATTTTTTAATATTGGTAATGATGAAGATGATACTGTATTTACACGAACTTTTTCAGTACTTCTTATTGTTGTACTATTATGGAGAAATAGAAATAATCCATATTTAGATAGGGATAAATTTATAAAGACTAAGGATAGTTTAATCAAATACTATAATGAAGAAAAAGATTTGCGTGGATATTTGGGTAATAAGGGGTGGGCTCATGGAGCTGCTCATGGAGCCGATGCTATGTGCGAATTAGCACAAAGTAAAAACAATGATGAGACTGTTTTGTTGGATATTTTAAAAGCATTGCAGAGAATTTTATGTAACGGCAAATATTTTTTGAGTAATGAAGAAGATGAACGTATGACACGAGTTATTTTTAAAGTGGTAATGGAAGATTTATTACCTAAGCAGATTATATGTGATTGGATTGAAAGTTTACCTAATTCCATTAGCCTGGAATACAGCAGAGAGCAATACACTTCTCGAGTTAACACAAAAAATTTCATTAGGTGCATTTACTTTTCATTAATGCGTCAAGAGAATACAAAGGATATTACTGATATTCTATTTAAAACAGAAGCAAAGGTAAATAGATTTATTTAAAATTTTATCTAGATAAAATTTTAAAATTTTGCATAGGAAACTATTTAAATATATAACTTTTTAAATAGTTGTTCTCACCATGCGGGTTTGCGGGTTTTTCGCATTTTAAGGCTATGATTTATAACAAAATTGAAAGAGGTAAAAGTACAAAAAGTTAAAGCTACTACTCGAGCGCGGGTGGTAGTTTTTTTGTGTAAAGAACGATATAGAAAGGATTATTATCTTTATTCTAGTATGTAAAAATAATAAAATTATATAGAACACAAAAAGTATTTAGAGTGTGATGGGAGTTTTAGGGCGGGTAGTCATCGGACAAATTAAAATGAGGTGAAATTATATATGAAAAATAAAGATTTAGAAGATAAAATAAATGAATACCTAGAATTATATACAAAATTATGGGCCTTTAGTGGATCTATTGCAGTTATGAAAGATGGTGACATACTCTTTAAGAATGCATACGGATATGCTAATATTGAGCACCAAGTTAAAAATACAACAGAGACTAAATATAAAATTTGGTCAATCACAAAACAGTTTACTGCAGCAGCAATTCTAATCCTCGAAGAAAAGGGATTATTAAGAGTTGAAGACAGTTTGAAGAAATATTTTCCGGATTGGGATGATTTAAATCCTAAAATTACTATACATCACTTATTAACTCATACCTCTGGAATTTTTAACTATTCAAACTTACCCAATTCTCACGAAACCTTTCAGAGGATTCAACATGAGAAATCTGACTTAATTAAGATGTTTACTAGTAGACCATTAGATTTTGAACCTGGTTCTGAGTGGAACTACAGTAATACAGGATATTATCTTTTAGGAATGTTAATTGAAAAATTATCAGGAAATACCTACAGTGAATTTTTAACTGAAAATATTTTTATACCACTAGGAATGATTGATACAGGAGTAGATAACGAGGAAAAAATAGTTAAAAATAAAGCATCAGGATACTATTTAAATGGTAGTGAGCTTATAAATTGCAGGTATATTAACATGAATTTAATGCTTTCTTCTGGGGCTATGTATTCAACAGTTGAAGATTTGCTTACATGGGACCAAGCTCTAAATAGTGATAAGTTACTAAGTAGAAAGTCAATAGAGAAAATGAATACTCCATATAAAAACGACTATGGCTATGGTGTTAATATAAATATGATAGGTAATAGGAGAGTGGTAAATCATAATGGTGGATGTGAGGGCTTTTTAGCTGAAATTCATAGATATGTGGATGATGATTTTACTGTTGTAGTTCTTAGCAATTATGGATTTACAGCTACTAATAAACTATGTAATGTAATAGCCTCCATGGCCTTTTCAGAAAAATATGAAATGCCTGTAAAACCAGAAGTATTTCCTATCACTGAAAACGTACTAGAAAGTTATTTAGGGGTGTACGAAGAAAATGACGATAAAATAGAAGTTAAAAAAAATAAAGATGGTATAGCTATAATTTTAGATGATAAATACACTTTACCTGTATATCCAATTAGTGAAAATACTTTTCATCATACATGGATAGATGAAGAGTACACTTTCGAAAAGGAAAATCACGGGCTATATCTTTGGGGACTTAAGAAGAAATAGAAAAAAGAATTGTTCACATTGCAAAAGAATACAGACTTCAGAAATATTATAAAAAAGCTGCATTAAAAAGTAGTATAATAAAAGGATGTTAAATATTATGATGAATTTGTATAATGTAGTAAGTATTATAATTAAATAAATGGAGGACTAGAAATGCTAGGAACAATTTTTACTGCGGTAGCTGCATTTGTTGCTACAGGAATAGATGAGATCTTTGTATTAACTATATTATTTGTTCATGGGAAGAAAAAGAAGTTTATAAAAGATGTATACATTGGACAGCAAATTGGGATGATTGTTCTTCTCGCTATAAGTCTACTTGCGTTTTTTGGTATAACACTTATATCTGAAAAATGGGTAGGTATTCTTGGTATTCTCCCTATTATTCAAGGAATAAGAATTCTTATTAATGGTGATGACGATGATGACCAAGAAGAGGGCGAAATAATTAATAAGACAAGAAAGTTTAATAGTCTAATTCTCAGCGTTGCATTAATCGCAATTGCAGGTGGCGGTGAAGAACTAGCTATTTATATACCATACTTTGCGTCATTAAGCACGAGAGACTTAATAATTACCTTAGTTACATTTAATCTATTGGTACCTATTTGGTGTACTGTTTGCAGAAAAATTTCATCTATTAAACATGTTCAAGAAACAGTTGAAAAATATGAAAGATTTCTTGTTCCCATTGTATTTGTTGGACTAGGTGTATTTGTATTAGTTAAAAGTAATACTTTTGGTGCAATAATGAGTTTATTTAATTAAAACTTAGGAAAATATGAAATTGTAAAAGTATAATATAGGTTATATAAATTACTATATAATTATAATAAACCAGTGGGTGAATTAATTTACCCACTGGTTTATTTTGTACATATAGTGAATTTATTTGTATATATAAGGATATTATTTTCCTACTAATGGCATATATAGGGGTTCAAGTTAGGTTTCAAAGACATAAATTAAATAAAATTAAAAACATGTTGTAAAAAACATTTATAAGATACAGAACACAATAAATAATGTATCTTAGTATAAAAAGAAATCATAAATTGTTGCAAAAAACTTAAATGCAAATACACAATATGACAAAATAATTTCTCCAAAAGATGTATAATGAAAAAAATGGAACGATATGTATAAAAATACAATAGATTGGAAAAAAATGAATTAAAGTGTACAGTGGGGAGTTTTATGGAGATTTATGCTATAAAAATCTTAGATATCAATAAAGAGAAATTATATAAGCTATGTTTATCAATTGATTCAGAAAAAAGATGCAAGATTGAAAAATTTATTAATAAAAAAGATAAAATTAGAACATTAATAGGGGAAATACTGATAAGAACAATAATAATTGAAGAACTAGGTATTAAAAATAGATATATCAAATTTCAAAAAAATCATTTTGGAAAGCCGTATCTGAAAGAGTGTTCAAAATTTAATTTTAATATATCCCATTCTGGAGACTTTGTAGTATGTGCAATTGATGATAAACCTATAGGAATTGATATTGAAGAAGTAAAAAATATTGAATATTATGAGATAGCTAAAAATTTTTTCACCAAAAGAGAATATGAGTATATTGTTAAGCATAATTCAGATGCTCCATTAAGTAAATTTTATGAAATTTGGACTTTGAAAGAAAGCTATATTAAATGTTGTGGACAAGGTCTGTTCATACCTTTACAATCATTTTTTATGGATATAGATAAATATGAAAATATTAAAGTGACTACCCTAAATGAGCATAATAATTGTATATTTAAGAAATTTCATATAGGGTTTGATTATAAAATCGCTGTATGTTCATTAAATAAAGAGATTTCAAATAACATAACTATCATAGACCAAAATAGTTTAATTAATACATATTTAAAACTAAGTATAGAGTAAGTAAGGGGAGTTATATTAATGATATTATTTTGTTTGCCATATGCAGGTGGATCAGAATCTATATATTATGGATGGAAAAAATATTTAAATCCTTCCATACAATTAGAAGCGATAGAACTTAAAGGAAGAGGAAAAAGGTATAATGAAGATTTCTATGAAACTCTAGATGAAGCAGTAGAAGATATCTTTACAAATATTAAAAATAAAATAGTAGATGATGATTATGCTATTTACGGACATAGCATGGGTAGTCTTTTAGCCTATGAGCTATATTATAAAATTATTGATATGGGTTATAGAAAGCCAAGGCATATATTCTTTTCAGGTTATGAAGCACCAAGTGTTATTAAAAAAAGGGAAAACACTTATACCTTACCTGATAATGATTTTATTAATAAAGTAATGGAACTTGGAGGGACGCCAGAAGAAGTAATGAATAATAAAGAGTTATTGGAGTTATTTCTTCCAATAATTCGGAGTGATTTTAAAATTTTAGAAACTTATAACCATGAACAAAGAGAAGATAAAATTCAGTGTGATGTTTCAATTTTAAATGGAAAAAGAGATTCTATAAATTTACAGGAAATATTAGCTTGGAAAAATCATGTAGGTAAAGGGTTTAGAGTTTACAATTTTGAAGGTGATCATTTTTATATAAATAATAATGTTGAGAACATAATTAATGTTATAAACGGAACATTAATTATACAAGAAATATGCTAAAAGGGGAATTGATATGGACAATAGTGAGAGGACGTATTTCAATCTAACTCATCCACAAAGAAGAATATGGTATATAGATAAAGTAAATTTAGATTCTCAGCTTCATAATATTGGTGGATGTTTAAAGATAAATGAGAAGATTGATATTAATAAGATGAAGGAAACTATTAATATTATAATAGAAAATAATGAGGGTTTAAGATTAAGATTTGTAGAAAAATATGGCGAGCCAGTTCAATATATTCATGACTATGAAAAAGAAGAAATAGATTTTGTGGATTTTTGTAATTGTGAAAATCCTAAAAATCAATATAAGAGATGGTCAAAGAATTTATTTGAAAAAAGATTTGAATTAGAAGACAAGCAGTTATATTACTTTTCTATATATAAAACAAATGAAGAATACGGAGTATTATTAAATACTCATCATATTATATCTGATGGTTGGTCGATTAGCCTTATAGAAAAACAAGTATGTGAGATATACAGTAAGCTTATAAAAGGTGAAAAAGTTCATAAAGATGAATTCTATTCATATGTGGATTATATTAAGGATGAAGAGGAATATTTAAGCTCAGAAAGGTTTTTAAAAAACAAGAACTTTTGGAGTGAAAAGCTTAATAATTTTCCTGAAGAATTTTTATATAAAACAACTAATAGCTTAGAGGGAAGAAGACAGTGCTTTAATATTGATGAAGATTTATCCTACAAAATAAAGAAATTTTCAGATGATAAAAAATGCTCACTAAATACTTTTTTTATATCAATCTTACTTATATATATAAACAAAACTACTTATAAAAAAGATTTGGTAATAGGTACACCAGTTTTTAATAGAACGGGGAAGAAGCAAAAGGGTATGGTAGGTATGTTTACAAGTACAGTACCTTTTAGATTCAACTTAGATACTGAATTAAATGTAGAAAGTTTAATAAAACTTATAAATCGAGAGTTAAAACTTTGTTTTTTGAATCAGAAATATCCCTATGATCTTTTAGTAAAAGATTTAGAGTTAAGCAGATTAGAATATGATAGTTTATTTAAAATGTCTGTAAACTATTATAATACTAAATATGTTGGTGATCTTAGTGGGATAGAAGTAGAACCGAAGGAATACTATTGCGGAAATCAAAGCTACTCGCTGCAACTAACCGTTAAAGAGTGGAATGAGAACAACATAACATTAAATTTCGACAATAAAATATTAGAATACACAGAGGAAAATATTAAAACAATGTATGAGTCTATGATTAATATAATTAATCAAGTACTAAATAAGGATAATCTAATAATTAGGAATATAAAACTTCTTAATGAAGAAGAGATTAATTATAAATTATATGAAATAAATTCAACCAATAGTCATTATCCTTCAAAAACAGTATGTGAACTGTTTGAAGAACAAGTAATTAAAACCCCAAATAAAGTTGCTTTAGAATTTAATGAAAAAACATTAACATATAAAGAACTCAATGAAAAGTCAAATCAAATTGCAAATCACTTAAGAGGAAAAGGAATAGGCAAAGAATCCATTGTAGGAATTATGGAAACTCATTCCATAGAAATGCTTATAAGTATTTTAGGAGTTCTAAAAGCGGGAGGAGCCTATTTACCTATCGATCCTAGTTATCCCATAGAAAGAATAAATTACATGCTTCAAGATTCAGAAAGTAGCATGCTATTGACAAACTTTAAAGTAGATGATGATATTAAATTTAAGGTAAATAGTACAAATGCAAGCTACGATATTAATTTTAAAGAAAATATTATTAATATCAATGATGTAAATTTAAACGTATACAGTAAGGAAAACTTAGCTAATGAAAGAAATCTAAATGATTTAGTTTATATTATTTATACATCTGGTTCAACTGGAAAGCCAAAAGGAGTAATGCTTGAACATGGTGGCCTTACAAATTACCTATGGTGGGCTAAGAAAATGTATTTAAAAGATGAAAATGAAGTTATGCCATTATACTCTTCTATATCTTTTGATTTAACAGTAACTTCTATCTTTACTCCTTTAATTTCTGGAAATAAAATTATAATTTATGATAATGATGACACTGAGTTTGTCTTATATAAAATGCTAAGAGAGAATAAGGTAACAGTTGTAAAGCTTACTCCGGCGCATTTAACTCTGTTAAAGGATATGGATAACAGTAATTCTAATATAAGAAGATTTATTGTTGGAGGGGAAGACTTAAAGGTAAATTTAGCAAGTGAAGTTTACAATAGTTTTGATAAAAACATAGAAATATATAATGAGTATGGGCCTACGGAGACAGTAGTTGGCTGCATGATATACAAATATGATGAAGAAAAAGATAGAGGTGTATCAGTATCTATAGGTCATCCAGCGGATAATGTACAAATCTATATATTAGATAATGAATTAAATGTAGTTCCAACAGGTTTAGTTGCAGAGCTTTATGTATCTGGTGATGGAGTTGCTAGAGGATATTTAAACAGAGAAGAGTTAACCTCAGAAAGATTCATTGGAAATCCATTTATTAAAGGGCAAAGGATGTACAAAACAGGGGATACAGCAAGGTATTTAGAAAATGGAGATATTGAATATGTAGGTAGAATTGATAACCAAGTAAAGATAAGGGGACATCGTATTGAACTAGGTGAGATAGAAAGATATTTATTAGAAAATGAATATATTAAAGATGCAGTTGCAACAATTAAAGAAGATTCCTCAGGAAATAAAATACTTAATGCTTATCTAGTGAGTAAAAGGACAATCACAGATTTTGAACTGAAAAATTGGCTTTTAAAATTCTTACCTAAATATATGATTCCAACTAATTTTGTCTTTATGGATCAGTTACCCTTAACTTTAAATGGAAAGGTGAATCGAGAATTACTTCCAGATCCTATAATAGCAGAAAGAGAGTTTGTAAAATATAAATCTCATGCGGGAGAAGAATTAGTTAAAGCTATGGAAGAAATTTTGGGTGTGGAAAATATCAGTATGAACGATAATTACTATCAGCTTGGAGGAGACTCTATCAAAGCAATCCAAATTACTTCAAGACTGAAAAATATAGGATTAGATATAAGAGTGAAAGACATATTAGCTTATGATTCCATTGAAGAGATATCATCTGTAGTAGAAGAAAGTCAAGAGGTTAGGGAAATATGCCAAGAACAAAGTGAAGGTATTATAGAAAAAACACCTATTATAGAATGGTTTTTTAATCAGAATTTTATAAATCAAAACTCTTATAACCAGTATGTATTTTTAGAATACGATGGAATTTTGGATGTTAATAAGGTTAAAGCTGCAATAAATAAATTAATAGATCATCATGATGGTTTAAGAATTAATTATGATAAGGAAAATAATAAATTATATTATAACAATGAGTATTTAGACAAGCTTTTTTCTTTTAGATATTTCGACTTATCGAAGTATTCTCATCATGAGCAATGTAAAGATGATAAAAGATTATATGATGAAGTTAATGAAAATCAAAATGAAAATATTAAAAGGCTAATTTATGAAGCTAATATTGATTTTAATATAGAAAACAGTCTTTTGTTTAATGTATCTATGTTTCATTTAGGTGATGAAAAAGAAGCTTTATTATTCACTGCACATCATTTAATAGTTGATGGAG
The DNA here is from genome assembly GCA_032077725.1 of Clostridium sp. Lineage (GTDB taxonomy): Bacteria > Bacillota > Clostridia > Clostridiales > Clostridiaceae > Clostridium_J. Next base: position 13,192 of record DAMAVY010000023.1, read on the forward strand.
TTTCATGGAGAATAATATTAGATGATTTTTTAACTATACTAAGGCAAGTAGAGAATAATGAAGAAATAAAGCTACCTATGAAAACTCATTCATATAAAGAATGGGCAGAAGATTTACAAGAATATAGTAAAAAAGATTTTAGTGAAGAAAAAGTTTATTGGCAGTTAATATTAGATAAGAATTTAACTTATCCCGTAGATTTTCATGAAGAAAAGGATATTGTAAAAACATCTAATGTATTAAGCGTGAAATTAGATGAAAATATTTTAAATGAACTAATAAAAAAGGTTAATGAAATTTATAATACTGAACTCAATGAGGTTTTAATAATTGCATTAGCGATTACAGTTAATAAAATTTTTAATAAAAATGATGTAATAGTTGAGCTTGAAAGACATGGAAGAGAACTAATAAATGAAAATATTGATGTGTCGAGAACAGTAGGATGGTTTACAAGTATGTATCCTGCATATTTTAAAATAGACCATGAAGAGTTAGATAGTAATATTAAATCTCTAAAAGAGCAACTTAGAAGTATACCTAATAATGGATTTAATTACAGTATTCTAAAAGATTTAAATCATGAATTAAAAGAATCTTACAATAAGTATATAAGATTCAATTACTTAGGCGATTTTGACAACATCATTGACAAAGAAAAACTAAATGCAGTCAATATTGAATGTGGATTAGATAGTGATAAAGAAAACTCATTAACAGCACTAATAGATATGGATGCCATGGTAGTAAATAAAGAATTAAAAGTAAGTGCTACGTATAGTAGAAGTAAGTTCAAAGATGAGACAATACAAAACTTTATTGATAGCTATATTGAAACATTAAAATTAATTTTAGATATTTGTGCTGATAAAGATCTTAAGGAATTTACTCCATCAGATTTTGATGCTGTAGAGATATCCCAAGAAGATTTAGATACTCTATTTGATTAAAAATTAAATTTATATAAGGAGCGATATTATTATGAAAAAAACCAATAAAGGGTTAGTTATACTTAGTATTATTCTCAGTATAATGCTATTACCATTTACAACCTATGCTTTAGATAGTGATACTGATGAAATAAATAATTTATCCAATGATCAAACGGTAAAGATAGAAAAATTTATAGAAAAAAATATGAAAAAAGGAAAGATTCCAGGATTATCTGTCACTATAGTTGAGGATGATAAAACCGTATACCAAAAAGGTTTTGGATATTCAGATGTTGAAGCGCAAGACCCAGTTAATTCAAAATCTCTATTTGAAATTGGATCTAATAGTAAAGCTTTTACTGGATTGGCTATTTTGAATCTAGAAAAAGAGGGGCAAATTAAACTGGAGGATGAAGTAACTAAATATATTCCATGGCTTACGGTTAATTATAAAGGTAATGAAACTTTAATAACAATAGAACAACTATTGCATCAAACAAGTGGAATACCTTTTAACACAATAGATAAAATTCCCACTTCTAATGAGGATAATGCCCTTGAAGAAGCAGTTAAAAAACTGATCGATATAGAACTAGATAGCAAGCCAGGTGAAAATTTTCAATATGCAACCATAAATTATGATATTTTGGGGCTAGTAATTGAAAAAGTTACAGGGGAATCTTATGAAAAGTATATTCAAGAAAAAATAGTAAAGCCAATGGGTTTAAATAGTACTTATCTATATAAAGATGAAAATTTAAGCGAAAATATGACAAAAGGATATATGGTTGAAGGTTTAAGAGCACATGTATATGATGCTCCTATATATAGAGGAAATAAGCCCGCTGGATATATTATATCTAGTGGTGAAGATATGGCAAAGTGGCTTAAAATTCAGATGGGGACATTAAGTGATTCAAAATTTGATAAAGAATTAATTGAGGAGTCACATAAAGCTAATCGTAGAATTGCACCTTTAGGAGATGGGTCATCTTATGCTAGTGGATGGTTTGTTTTTCAAGAAGGAGGAGGAAAGATTTCTCATGGAGGTAACAACCCTAATTATTCTTCCAACATTATCTTTAAACCAGAAGACAAAATTGGAATTGCAGTTTTAAGTAATACGAATTCGCAATATGTTACAGCAATAAGTGAAGGAATTAATACTATATTGCAAGGTGAAACCTACAACAGAGATATAAAAGACTTAAACAAAAGTGCAGATAATATCTCGATTTTAATTATAGTTATTTTTAGTTTATTAATTATTTGTATATTATTTTTCATGGGAAAAGCATTGAAAGAAATAATTAAAAAAGAAAGAAGCTTAAATAAAAAAGGAATAAAAAGCATTTTGAAATTTGGCTTATCTTTAATTTTTATGGCGGGTCTAAGTTTCTCAATATATCTACTTCCATACAGTCTATATAATGGGGTATCGTGGGAATTTGTATTTGTATGGCTTCCCAAAACTACAAAAGTTGCACTTTATTTAGTGTATATAGGCATATGGCTAGTGTATATATATTCAGCACTAACAACCATATATAAAAAAAATGATGATAAATCAATATTAACATTATCAATATTAAGTGTTGTTAGTGGATTTGGTAATGCTCTTATAATTTTTACTATCAATATGGCTATAAATAGTGATAATGCTGTAAAGCTCAAATTATTAGTGTATTTTGCTCTAG
>DAMAVY010000024.1:0-15561 GCA_032077725.1 Clostridium sp.
GTGGAGTTTTTAAAAATGCTCAAGTATGTGGAGGAGCCGCAATGGCATTCATGCACGGAGCTCAAGATGGTCAAAAATTCATGGGTGTATTCATGCTAGGAATATTTTTAGCTAATGGACAATCTAACGTTACTAATTTTGTTATTCCAATATGGCTTATGGTACTTTGCTCTGCAGTTATGGCTCTAGGAACCTCGATAGGTGGTTATAAAATCATTAAAGCTGTTGGTATGGACATGGTTAAACTAGAACAATATCAAGGATTTTCAGCTGATTTAGCTGCTGCTGGATGTCTTCTTGTTTCTTCACTAACAGGAATACCTGTAAGTACTACTCATACTAAAACAACTTCTATAATGGGAGTTGGAGCGGCGAAAAGGCTTAGCTCTGTAAATTGGGGAGTAGTTAAGGAAATGGTTTATACATGGGTTCTCACTTTCCCAGGCTGTGGTCTTATTGGGTTTTTGATGGCAAAATTATTTATGGTGATTTTTTAACAAAATATATAAAATTTATAGTAAAGAGATTGAAACTATTGGAAGGGGTCTGATTATTAATGGGTATTAAAAAAAGTAATGATTATTTTCAAATGTTGTTTGAATTGGTAGAATACTGTGGTACTGCAGCTTCTATGCTTCACGAGACCTTATCAAACTTTAATGCAGACGAAATAGATGATAGAATAAATGAAATTCACAAAATTGAACATGCAGCGGATTTGAAAAAACATGACATGATGAATAAATTAGCTAAAGAGTTTATTACTCCTATTGAAAGAGGAGATATTATTCAGCTATCTCATGAAATTGATAATGTAACAGATGCTATAGAAGATATTTTTATTAGAATTTATATGTTCAATATCACTTCTATAAGAGAAGAAGCACTAGAATTTTCTACTGTAATTATGAAGAGTTGTGATGCTCTAAAGAAATTAATGGGAGAATTCCGCAATTATAAAAAATCTACAGCTATACATAAACTTATAGTTGATATTAATGATTTAGAAGAAGATGGAGATAGATTATATACTAAAGGTATACGTAATCTTCATGTTACCTCAAAAGATCCTATTGAATTAATGACATGGACAACAACCTTTGAATACTTTGAAAAAGTTTGCGATGCCTGTGAGGATGCTGCGAATGTAGTTGAAAGTGTAATAATGGAAAATTCATAAAAACAGCAAAAACACCTCTAAGGTGTTTTTTTATTTGCATATGAATTAGTTGCAAATAGTATATGAAAGTATTGCTACCTTAGAAAACTTAAAGTGCAAATTTAAATAATTTAAATTAATTAAGGTTACAATAAATTATCATATGATACAATAGATACAAATAAAAATAATAAGGTGTGTTAAGATGGAAGAATTGAGAAAAGCTATCGATGAGATAGTAGATGAACATATTATAAAATTAGTTATTAGCAATAAAATGAATAAAGATGTAGAATACCAAAAAATAATATTTATATTAAAGGAAAATGACTTAAAGGAATACTATCAAATTGAAAAATATACCGATAAGCAGGTATTTCATGAAAATATTGATTTAGACTTATTAAAAAATAAAGTTTTAGAATGCACGGTGGATAACTATAAGCAAGTTTCTGCTTGGTCAATTACTACTACCTTTGATTTGAAAATATCTAAAAAAGGCAAAGTTCATTTAGGTAAGAAAAAAGATGATAACCTAAGCCTTATTAATAAAGAACATAATAAAGAAAAAAATTATATTCTTGAAGAAGGTATGATAATAGAACCTCTTATTGATTTAGGAATTTTCACTAAAGAGGGTAAGGTAGTTAATTCTAAGTATGATAAGTATAAGCAAATAAATAGATTTGTTGAAATCATTGATGATGAAATTAAGAAGAATGATTATAAAGAGCTTACAATTCTAGATTTTGGATGTGGTAAATCTTATTTAACCTTTGTGTTATATTATTACTTTGTAGAGATTAAGAAAATTAATGTTAAAATGATAGGTTTAGATCTTAAGAAGGATGTAATTGAAAAGTGTAATGATATAGCTGAGAGATATAATTACAATAATTTACATTTTGAATTAGGAGATATAAATGGATTTAAATATAATGATAAGGTAGATATGGTAATTACTTTACATGCCTGTGATACTGCAACGGATTATGCTTTATACAATGCTATAAAGTGGAATAGCAAAATGATTTTTTCAGTGCCTTGTTGCCAGCATGAGTTTAATAAGCAGATGAATACAGAATCTTTGTCTATACTTACTAGATATGGAATAGTCAAAGAAAGAGTTGCTGCACTTATGACCGATGCAGTGAGAGGAAATCTTTTAGAATGCGTGGGATATAAAACTCAACTATTAGAGTTTATAGATATAGCTCACTCTCCTAAAAATATATTAATAAGGGCATCAAAGTCTAATATATCTAAGGAAAAGAGAGAAAAGAATTTGTCTGAAGTTAATGCTTTAATGTCTGAGTTTAACTTGAATCCAACATTATTTAATCTACTAAAGGATGATGGGTTAATATAATATACTAGTTCGAACTAGATTTTCTTATAAGGAGACGGTTTGATTTATGGCAATTAGTAGAATCAGCACAAACTTAGCACAAGAAATCGTAAATGCAGTAAAAGAAGTTGTTGATAAAGATATAAATTTTATAGATGTAAATGGAATAATAATAGGTAGTACAGATAAAAAAAGATTAAATACATTTCATCAAGCTGGATATGAGGCTATTAAAACCTTAAGCAATATAACAGTTGAAGGTAATGACGAATATAAAGGAAGTAAAAAGGGGATTAATTATCCTATAAAAATAAATAAAAGTGCTTTTGGAGCTATAGGTATAACTGGAGAGCCAAAAGAAGTAAGCAAGTATGGTTTTTTAGTAACTAAGATAACAGAAATATTTATAAAAGAGCAACAGTTAAATTATAAAGATGAGGCAGACAAGCAAAGAATTAATTATGTTGTAAAATCTTTGATTTATGATAATGTTGAAGATGAAAATGAGATAGAAAATATTCTCCAGGAGTTTGGCATATTAGTAGATCAGAAGTTTGCTGTGGTAATCTTTAAAATAAATAAGGACAATAACCTTGGAGAGCTGGAGACTATAGAAAATGATATAAGAATGGTTTTGGATGATATTGGGAATGTATTTAAAATATATGCTTATCCAAATGAGTTCATAGCTTTAGTAAATAAGGAAAAATATAATAAATTAAACAATGTGTATTTGGATGTTTTAAATAAGTATAGTGGGGTTTTATCCGGTGGCGTAGGTAGGCTTAAGGAATTATATGAAACTCATAAATCTTATCAAGAAGCTAGAATTGCACTAAAGTATTCTACTAAAAATAAAGAGATTTTAACCTATCTTGATACTTTGAACTTAGAAATTATTTTAGAAAGTATCGATAATGAAACCAAGGAACAGTATACAGATAAAATATTAAAGTTATTAGATAAAGAGGATATAAGTCTATTAGAAATTTATTATAAAAATGATATGTCTCTAAAGCAAGCGGCAGAGGAGCTATACATTCATAAAAACACATTGCAATATAGATTAGAAAGAATAAGTGAAAAATGCGGTTTTAATCCAAGACGATTTAATGAATCTGTTATATTATATCTAGCTATAAAGTTAGCTAGATGAGTTAATAGATATAGCATAGAAATAGTTTAATAAATCAATCCATAAATTTATACTTTATTAGATGAATTATTATTATCATTTAATAAAAGTATGGTTTATGGATTTTTATTTTACTCTAATTCAATGATAAAAAAGTATAAAATTTGAAAAAACAATGTTAAATATACTAAAGTTACATGTATGAAAACGTATTATTTTGTCACATGGAACATAGTAGTGGAAAAAAGTATTTGATATAATCAAAACAAAGGAGGAGATAAACATGAAGGTAGTAATTTCAATAGACTCTTTTAAAGGAAGTTTAACTTCCATGGAAGCAGCAAATGCAATTAAAAAAAGTATATTAAATATTTATAGAGATTCAGATATAATAATAAAGCCACTAGCGGATGGTGGAGAGGGAACTGTAGATGCTTTAGTAGAAGGAATGAATGGTGAAGCAGAAACAATATCAGTTACAGGACCTATAGGTGAAAAAGTAGATGCAAAATATGGAATATTAAGTGAAACTAATACAGCAATTATAGAGATGGCTCAGGCAGCAGGTTTTGCATTAGTTCCAGCAAGTTTAAAAAATCCTTTACACACTACAACTTATGGAGTAGGTGAAATAATAAAAGAAGCCATAAATAAGGGATGTAGAAATTTTATAGTTGGAATAGGTGGAAGTGCTACTAATGATGCTGGAGTAGGAATGCTTCAGGCTTTAGGTTATGAGTTTTATGATGAAAATAACAACTTAGTAGGTTTAGGTGGTGAAGTTTTAAATAAGATAAAGAGTATAAAAGTAGATAATAGACTAAAAGAATTAGAACAGTGTAATTTTAGAGTAGCTTGCGATGTGACAAATCCCCTATATGGAGAGAACGGAGCTGCTTATATATTTGGACCACAAAAGGGTGCAACACCTGAAATAGTTAAAGAGTTAGACAGTGGACTTAGAAACTTTGCAGAAGTAGTAAAAAGTGACTTAGGTGTGGATATTGCACAGGTAGAAGGTACAGGAGCAGCTGGTGGCCTTGGATTTGCATTCTTAGGATTCTTAAATTCAAAGCTAGAATCAGGTATAAAAATAATACTTGAGGAGATAAAACTGGAAGAAGCAATTAAAGGTGCAGATTTTGTTATAACTGGTGAAGGTAGACTTGATAATCAAACAGCCATGGGCAAAGCTCCAATAGGCGTAGCAAAGCTTGCTAAGAGACACAATGCAAAGGTTATAGCCATAGCAGGAAGCACTACTGAAGATGCGATTAAGTGTAACGAGGAAGGAATAGATGCATATTTCTCAATAGTAAATCGCCCTATGACTTTAGATGAAGCAATAAATAAGGAAAATGCAACAATAAATATGATATCAACAACTACACAAATCTTTAGGCTTATAAAAGCAATAAAGTAAAAAATACAAAATAGGAGGAGAGATACAAATGGATATTCAAATATCAACATTTGGAGCACTATTAGGACTTGTAATAGCCATAGTATTAATAATTAAAAAAATACATCCAGCATACAGTTTAATTTTAGGAGCTATAGTAGGAGGACTGGTAGGTGGAGCAGGTCTTGCAGGAACAGTAACTGCAATGATGACTGGAGCCAAAGGCATCATGCCAGCAATTCTTCGTATTGTAACATCAGGAGTTTTAGCAGGTGTTCTTATAAAAACGGGAGCTGCAGCTAGAATTGCAGATCAAATAGTAAAAAGTCTAGGAACTAAAAGGGCACTACTTGCAATAGCACTTTCAACAATGGTACTAACATCAGTTGGAGTATTCATCGATATAGCAGTAATAACTGTTGCACCTATAGCTATTGCTATAGCTAAGAAATTACGATATTCACCTATGGTTATTCTTTTAGCTATGATAGGTGGAGGAAAAGCAGGTAATTTATTATCTCCTAATCCTAACACTATAGCAGCAGCTGAAAATTTTGGAGTTGAACTATCAGCCTTAATGACAGCTAATATAATACCAGCAATAGTAGGTCTTGTAGTTACAATAATTTTTGCATCAATCCTTGCTAAGAAGCATAAAGGAACAAAAATGGAAGAATTAGAAGAGGATGAAGTTTGTACAGATAATGCAGAATTACCATCCTTCGCAGCAGCAATAGTTGGACCTATAGTAACAATAATTTTACTTGCATTAAGACCAATGGCAGGAATTTCAGTAGATCCACTTATTGCTTTACCAGTTGGTGGAATTGTTGGAGCCTTAGTTATGGGAAAAATAAAGAATATAAATGAATATATGACTTTTGGACTTTCTAAAATGATGCCAGTTGCCATATTACTAATAGGAACAGGTACTATAGCAGGAATAATATCAGCATCAAATTTACAAGTATCAATAATATCATTACTTAACACACTAAATGTTCCTGAATTCTTACTAGCACCGATATCAGGTATATTAATGTCAGGAGCAACAGCATCTACAACATCAGGATCAACCATTGCATCAGCAACATTCTCATCAGCAATAGTAGCTGTTGGAATATCTCCACTAGGAGGAGCAGCTATGGTACATGCAGGAGCTACAGTTCTTGACCATTTACCACATGGATCATTCTTCCATGCTACAGCTGGATCAGTAAACATGAGTATAGGTGAAAGAATGAAATTAATACCTTATGAATCTTTAATAGGTCTTTCAATGACTATAGTGTCTACAATTATTTGGGGAATTATAATGTAACTCAGAGCAAAGAAATCTGCTTATATTTTCACAACAAGAAAAGCCTTCAGTTGGAGGCTTTTTTGTATTTATGCTATAATCTTTTTTATATTCATCAAGTCGCTTTAATTCAAGAGAATCAGATATTCCTAGTTCCTCTCTTTTTTCTAAGTATTCATCGTAATTAAATGGTCCATAATCAGTATCTGTATTTACATCTATTATCCAATAATATCCCTCATTATTATCATACTTTTGATCAACATACATATCTTGTCTTGCCACAATAAAATCTTCATTACATCCTACCATAGATATTTTACAACGTTTGGTGCTATAATCGTCTATACGATCATCTGGTACACGTCTGTCTTCTAGTCCACCTTTAATCTCTATACTTTTGGAATTTATCCTAACTATATAATAATTTGAAGTTAAAAGAATTTTATAATCACCCGAAGTGGGTATAAAAGATTTTGATATCTCACTAAAAGAGCATCCTGTTAATATTACCGAGAACAACATTAAAACAATTAAACTATAAATTGAAACCAATATATTGTCCTCAATGTGAAGCTTATACTAGATGATATTCAAAAGTTGCCATTACATGAGAAAGAGAAGATTTACACACAATATATGGAACACTTTATAAATTATGTTATAATAAGTTTATATAAAACTATAAGCTAAAGAAAGATGGTAGTAAATGATGAAACAAATTGATTTTAAAAAGGATGGAGATAAAAATGAATGATAAGATGAATTCTATAGATGAACATGATGCCAGTTTATATTTGAAAAAAGATTTATATCAGTATAGCATCGATGAGTTTTCTAGCATAATGCCATTATATAAGAAATCAAAATATCAGATCCCAATGATTGAATCAGTTATAGAAGGAAAACTGAAAGGCAGTATTTTTGCAGATAAAAAAGTCAATCCTCAAACAATAGTAATAGTTACAAATTTTAATTGGCTGTATGTTATAGGAAACCAAGAAACAGAAATGTTTAAAAACCAATTTTTCAATTTTATAATTAATGAACTAACGTCTAAAAGTGAACATTTTGCATGGTTTGGACTAAGTGAATATTGGCAGGATAAACTTGTGGAAATGTTTGGGGAAAATATAAAAAGTTTTCCAAGGGTAAACTATGAACTAGATAAAGAAAAATATAGAATAGCTACTTGTCACGGCAATTTGCCAGATGGATATAGAATTAAACCAATAAATAGTAATTTAGTGGATAAAGTCTCTAAATTTTTTGATGGAATAAAAATGTTCTGGGAATCTAATGAAAACTTTTTAAAAAATAGTTTTGGTTTCTGCATACTTCATGAAAATGATATAGTTAGTGCGTGCCAAGCATTAGCAATTACAGAAGATATTTGTGAAATTGATGTTCTTACTAAAGACGAATTTAGAGGTAAAGATTTTGCTTATTTTATCGGTTTGGCATTTATCGAACATTGTCTTAAACTAGGTTTAAAACCGTATTGGGAAACTGTACGAGCTAACACATCTTCTTGTAGACTAGCTGAAAAATTAGGGTTTGTTGAAGTAAAAGAATATCCATTCTATGCTTGGTTTAAATAATACCTTGGTTCAGAATATTCATTAATGTCGAACAAAAATACCGCATATTAAGCTTTAAATAGTACGGTATTTTAAGAAATTATTTGATTTTGTAGTTATTGTACCTTCTAAGAAGATTACGAATTGAAATACTTTAGATTACACTCATAACATAGCTTAAACAACTAACTATTTCTTCCTATTTTGTATATATAAATGCTGATTTTGATTGGATTGCGTTCCATATCTTCTTTATAAGACGCATCATCAATCTGTGTTAATCTTTTGAATCCTAATCTCTCCATTAGTTTCCACGAATTCTTATTATGTATGTCACAGTCACCATATACTTCTTTCGCGCCAACTGTATTAAAGAGATGATTTAAAAGGTTTTTACCTGATTCCGTGGCATAACCCATTTTTCCATAAGTAGGATTAAAATCATAATCCATAGAATAATCACCGTCTTCATCTATAAAATATCCGATACTTCCTATGACCACATGCTTGTTCTTAAGTTCGACAACCAATCTATTATCTTTATCCTTCCATTCATCAATTTGTTCCTTGACCTCATCTTCTGACATAGGGTAAAAATCTTCATACATTGCTACTTCTTCATTACTAAAGTAGGCATATATGTCATGGAAATCCTCCATTCTATAATTTCTTAGTATAAGACGTTCTGTCTCTAAACGTATCATATGTCGTTACCTCCTATTAATGTTTATAATTATTTTTTTCATCATATCTTACGATTCGGATTTAATTATTAACAATTATATCATATAATACCAATTAGTTCATATAGCTTACCTACATACTAATTTTATTTTTACACTGCATTATTAAATTTTCAAGGAGCATTGTTCATATCTCTAAATTCAGTAGTTACGTCATATAAATTACAAAGTATTCATTATACTAAATGGGATATTTGGTATAATTATTCTAAGGTTATAGTAAAGAGGTGTTTTATTATGTATAAGTTTTTTGATATTAAATATAATGAGGTTAGCCTTATTAAGGAACTTTGGGAAAAAAACAGACAATATCATGAAGATACTTCCGAGTATTTTGGAAAGTTTTATCATTCAATTAATTTTGATGATAGAATCAAGGTGATGGCTGGATTTAATGAAGATACGTTAAAAATAACTGTAGCAAAAGAAAATGATGAATATGTTGGTTATTGTATTTCCACTATTGTAGAAGGTAAAGGTGAACTTGAGTCAATTCATGTTAGTGCGTCAAAAATAGGTAAGGGAATTGGTAAGGAACTTGCTATAAAACACATTAACTGGATGAAAGAAAAAAATTGTAAAGTTATTGGGGTTACTGTATTACAAGAAAATGAAAATGCAATACATTTTTATAAATCAATAGGATTTTATTCTAATACACTTTATATGCAGCAACTCTAAATCGAGAAATTATATATAGTAATTTGGTTGCATGAATTAGGTCATTCTTTTTTTTATTGGAAATATGGATGTAAATAAATATGGCTTAAAGTGAGCGTAAAGCCATATTTATTTCTACGCCAGCACCAGTTGATGAATAAAAAGCAGAATATTTAAAATAGCTACAATTTAAGTTCCATCTTCAAATCTGATTCTGCATATTTATTCTTTACAAAAGGAGTTTCTTTAAAATTAAATCTTTTATATAATTCTATAGCTGAGGTTAATTTGTGATTCGTAAAAAGAATTATACTTTTAGCATTTTTCTCCTTTGCAACATAAAGACATTTCTCCATTAACATTTTCCCTATCTTCAGTCCTTGATACTTTTCAATAACAGCAAGTTTTATTAACTCAAAAACATTTTCATCAACTCTCACTAAAGATGATGTTCCTATTATTTCTTCACCATATTTAGCAAAAAATATAAACCCACCTTTATCTAGTACGACTTCTTTAGGATTGTTTAACATATTTTCATCTTCTTGTTCTAATAACTCATATTTTTTAAGCCATTCATAAGAAATTTTCTTTAAATCATTATGATATCTGTCTTCATATTCAATAATCTTTATTTTATCCACATTAAGTTTCCCCTTTCTAAAATGCAAATTAATCATTATATCTTATTCTTAACAACTCTCATGCATAACTCAATATAATATTAAACTATACCATATTTACCAATTTTTATATAGATTTATAAAACAGATTACCTATACTACCGTACTATTCAGTTTTCAAAGAACTAATTAATTATTTATAATCTTCTTGAAGTATTCATTATAGGTGGACAACTCCACCTATAATTTTTTTGCTATTTTTTATCAGTATATTGAAATATATCTCGATTATTAAATTATGTACCATTGCATCTGATAAGAGGTTTTTTACAAGGTCAATTGTATGTTAAAAGAAATTCTTTTTACATTTACTATAGGAAAATCAGAATATTATATCTATTAAATAGTATATATAGTAATAAAAAACAATTTGTTGCATCTGATTAAGTGGAAATTTTTTTAGGTGTTAAAATAATTATAAGGGATAGGGGGACATTATGGAGATTGAAAATCAGCAAGTTCAAAAGAAGTTGAGAATGAAAAAGAGAATTATTATAGGTAGTATAATATTTTTATGTACCTTGTTAGTGGTATATTTAAGTATGGCCTTATATTTTGTGAAGCATTTTTATTTTGGTTCGGCAATTAATGAAATCAGTGTTAGTGGAAAAACTGTTGAGGATATTGAAAGCGAAATGCTTTCTGGTAGTGAAACCTATATCTTAAAGCTTGAAGAAAGAGACAAAGTTAATGAAGAAATTAAAGGAAATGAAATAAATTTTAAATACGATATGGGAGAGAAAATTCAAGATCTAAAGAATAATCAAAGTGCCTTTGGATGGATTTATGGAATTTTTAAAACTAGTGATTATAAGATAGATAAAGAAATTTCTTATGATAAGATAGAACTAAAAAAAATATTTAACAATTTAGATTGCCTTAATAATAACATCGTTGAACCCCAAAATGCCAAGATAGAATATAAAGACAATAAGTATGTAATTGAAAAGGAAGTTCCAGGTAACAAGGTTAATACGGAGATACTTTATAGTAATATTATAGAAGCTATTAATAACGAAAAAGCAGTAATAAACTTAGAAGAAATTAAATGCTATGAAAAACCTAAATATAGCTCCGAATCTAAAGAAGTTGTAGATGGTCAAAATACTCTTAATAAATATATAGGTGTATCAATTACCTATACCTTAGGAGGTGAAAAAGAAGTGTTTAGTGGAAAGGCAATTCATGATTGTCTTACAGTTGGTGAAAACTTTGAAGTTGGCATTGATGAGAATAAAGTAAAAGAATATGTAAATGGACTATCAATTAAATATGATACTTTGGGGTCTACCAGAAGCTTTGCAACATCCTTAGGAACCACAGTGAATGTGGGTGGAGGTAGCTATGGTTGGTTGATTGATTATGATAAGGAAACACAAGGATTAATTAGTGCTATAAAAGAAGGAAAATCAGTAGAAAGACAACCTATATATGCTCAAAGTGCAATGGTTTCTGGTGGAAATGATATTGGAAACACTTATGTGGAGATTAATTTAACAAAACAGCATATGTGGTTTTATAAAGATGGTGTCCTTATGGTAGATGGACCAGTGGTTACGGGAAATGCCGATAGTGAGCATGCTACACCTTCAGGAATATATAGTTTAAATTATAAAGAAAAAGACGCCATTTTAAGGGGACCTGGTTATGCTGCGCCAGTTAGTTATTGGATGCCTTTTAATGGAGGAATTGGTATTCATGATGCTACATGGAGATCACAGTTTGGAGGAGAAATATATATCGGGGACGGATCTCATGGTTGTATAAATGCACCATATAATGTTGCTAGCATAATATTTGAAAATATATCACCAGGAAATCCTATAGTGTGTTATTATTAATGGCGATAATAGGAAAATGATATTTTAAGGTAATATTTAAAATAACATTTTGAAAATATTTTTAAAAAAATAATTAAATGAGTTAAAAAAAGGAATGTGTTATAAATAGACTTTAAATTGTGATAAAATGATATAATACTATTGAAGCATAAAAGTATAGTAATTTTGCTCTAATATATGTTGTATTAAATAATTTACATTAATAAATTTTATGGAGTGAAACTTTTGGGTGACAGATAAATTAATAGCTTAAAAAGATTTTATTTAGTTTTAATGTTTCAACTTATATATAGGTATAGCAAAAAACAAGCTACTAAAATTGGAGGTACCATGGATAATAAAAATATAGAAATGATGAAAAAACTCATTGAAGAAAAGAAGCAAAAGGGAAACCATACTAAGAATAATAGAAAAGCTGATAATGTTATTGGAAGGACTTCAAAAGGAATTATATCTAGAAATGGCGGAGGAATGTTCGATAAATAATTAAGTTTTAATTAAGAATAAGGTGTGTAGCGTATGTTACATACCTTATTCTTATATTCAATATAATAGCAATATAAGAAAGTTAAAGCGGTGAAGGTTATGAATCTAGATAACTTAAGGAGACAACATAAGACATTTTTGACGAAACAAAATATATCAATAGGAACTAGAATAATAAAATTTTTTATACTATATTATTGAAAATTGTGTTGCAATTTTCTGAACAATCAAATACAATAGTAATTGTAAACGTTATATATATTTTTTTAATTTTACTACTTTGTTTATTTAGGTGCCTAAAGCATTATAACGTAAATAAAGCCCAGTAAGTGATAATATCATTTATTGGGCTTTAGTTGATTTATAAATTAGTATTATGCATACTAATTAGTGAGGAGTGATGTTATGTTAGATAAAAAAATCATTGACATGAAAGAGGAAATTATAAAAAGTGTACAAGAATCCATAAGGATAAAAAGTGTAGAGGATGAAGGAAAAGAGGGGATGCCATTTGGAGAAGGTGTACATAGAGCCTTAGAACATTCCCTAGGTCTTGCAGAATCCTTAGGCTTTAAAACAGTAAATGTAGATAATATGATAGGATATGCTGAATACGGCATGGGAGATGAAATGATAGCAGTCCTTGGACATTTAGACGTAGTGCCAGAAGGCGATGGGTGGAAGTATCCTCCTTACGCTGCAGAAATTCATGATGGAAAGTTATATGGGAGAGGAACCACTGATGACAAAGGTCCAACCATAGGAGCCTTATATGCATTAAAAGCTATAGCAGATTTAAATATTCCACTTAAGAGAAGGGTTAGGATAATATTTGGACTAAATGAGGAAACTGGAAGTAATTGCGTAAAACATTATGTGGAATCAGGAGAAGAAATACCGGTGTGTGGATTTACTCCAGATGCAGAATACCCAATAATAAATGGGGAAAAGGGAATTGTAACCTGTAAGTATAAAAGAAAATTGACACCAAAGGGTGATATAATTTTAAAATCTATAAAAGGAGGACTTGCCCCTAATGTAGTGCCAGATTATGCAGAAGCAATTGTTTCTCTACCTAAAGCTAAATTTGCAGATGTAAAAAAATTAGCAGAGAGTATAGAAGAAATAAAAATAGAAGAGAGAGAAGATTCTCTAATAATAACATCTCATGGTATTTCGGCTCATGGAAGTACTCCAGAGAAAGGCAAAAATGCTATTTCTCATCTTATATTATTCTTAGGTAACTTAGACTTTAAAGGAGATATTAAAGAATTCATAGATTATATTAATAAGTATATGGAATTAGATTTGAATGGAGAAAAATTAGGAATATATTTAGAGGACGAAGTATCAGGAAAATTTATATTTAACTTAGGAACTATTTTAGGTAATAGTGACGAAATAAGCATAGAAATAAATATGAGATACCCAGTTACTAAGAACTATGAAGAATTTATAGATACCTTTAAAGAAAAGATGGAACTAGGGAAACTTGAGGAACTATATTTAAGACATAAAAGGAGCCTCTATGTATCTCCAGAATCAGAATTCATAAAGAAACTACAGAAGGTATATGAAGAAAAGGTAGGTGGTAAAGCTGAACTTGTATCCATAGGTGGCGGAACCTATGCAAAAGCTATGAAGAACATAGTTGCCTTTGGCCCAATATTTAAAGGCGAGCCTATGGTAGAGCATAAGCCGGATGAATATATTGAAATTGATTCTTTAATGAAGAATGTTCAAATTATGGCAGCTGCTATATATGAGCTTGCTAATTAATTTGTATCATATAGGATATATGAGGTAGATAGCTAGAACTTATGGTGGCTTTTAATAGAGATATTACTATCATAGAAAAGTAAATAATATTATTTTATATATTTTGAGGTGATATAGATGTACAGTGACAACACAGTATATGTGGTTGGAAATTCGAAGACAAACGTAGACAATGCAATTACTAGTAGATACAATTCATTTTTCATAGGTTTTGTGGTAGAAACTGATACTGATACAATAGTTGATTTAAGTTGCTCTGCAACAATAAGAACTACAGATGAATTTGTAGCAAGTCTATTTATAGGAAAAAAGTTCACAGAACCTGATTCCACTTTTGAAGAAGAAATAAAAAAAAGATACCATGGTTCTTCTCAAAGGGCAATAATAATAGCCTATAAAGATGGATTTAAAAAATACAAGGAAATAAAATTAAAATATTTCTAATTACACTGTTTTATTTAACAGGATATAAAATAATCCTTTATATCTGAGTAAATGAAAGCCAGTAGAAACGTAGGATAACTATGTTTTTACTGGTTTATTTTTATAAAAAATTATAATATATTGGAGGTAGTGAATATGAAAATTATTGATGTTAGAATTGGTGAAATTTCGGTTCCACTTAGAACCCCTTTTAAAACTGCATTAAGGACAGTAACTAGTGTAGAGGATATAATTGTGGAAATATATACAGATACAGGAAACATAGGTTTTGGGGAAGCACCACCTACTGGAGTAATAACTGGAGATACTAAAGGAGCTATAATGGGTGCAATTCAAGATCATATTAAAAAACATATAATTGGCATGGATATAGAAAATTTTGAAGAAATAATGATAAAGTTAGATAAATCTGTATTAAAGAATACTAGCGCAAAGGCTGCTATAGATATAGCATTATATGACTTATATGGACAACTATATAATGCCCCTCTTTATAAACTATTAGGGGGATATAGAAAAGAAATAATTACAGATGTCACTATAAGTGTAAATGACCCAGAGGAGATGGCTAAGGACAGTATAGAAGCTATTAATAGAGGATTCAAAACCCTAAAAATAAAGGTGGGAAAAGACTCATTAGTAGATATAGAGAGAATGAAAGCTATAAGGAAGGCTGTAGGCTATGATGTTCAGCTTAGGATAGATGCTAACCAAGGATGGAAACCTAAAGAAGCTGTAAGAGTTTTAAGGAGAATGGAAGATGAGGGACTGGATATTGAATTTGTAGAACAACCTGTAGCAGCTCATGATATAGAAGGATTAAAATTTGTAACAGATAATATTTCTATTCCAGTTTTAGCAGATGAAAGTGTATTTTCACCAGAAGATGCCTTGAACATACTTCAGAAGAGAGCAGCGGATCTTATAAATATTAAACTTATGAAAACAGGTGGAATATATAATGCGCTTAAAATATGCTCTGCGGCAGAAATATATGGAGT
>DAMAVY010000025.1:0-15224 GCA_032077725.1 Clostridium sp.
TTTTTGACATAAGTCTTCCTGCAATTGTAACAGATTTTTCAGCTAATTCTTCATATCGATCTTTAACCTCTTGTGCACTATGAGATCTTTCAACCTTATATACATCAAAAGGATCTTTTCCAGCAGCTTGTAAATCAGCTAGCTTTTGTCTTCTAATTGTTACTTGTTCATTATAAGCAACTTCTTGAGCTGCTAATTGTGCATCATCCAGTACAACATCTTGTAAATTATCATTATTAACTTCTGTAGACATATGCTCTTCCTCCTACTACTTTTTAACTTCTATCTGTTAACCTCTAATATTTCATACTTGTTAATTCCATCTGGAGTTGATACATCAACAATATCTCCAGTCTTCTTTCCCATAAGTGCTTTACCTACAGGTGATTCATCTGATATTTTATTTTCATATGGGTCTACTTCTGCAGATCCAACAATATGGAATTGTATTTCTTCGTCAAATTCATAATCTTTAACTCTTACACTTGTTCCAATGGCAACAACATCTTTTGGTATTACTGTTTCATCAACTACTTCTGCATTTCTTAGCATATTTTCAAGTTGAATTATTCTTCCTTCAACAAAGGCTTGTTCATTCTTAGCTTCATCGTACTCTGAATTTTCGCTTAAATCACCATAACCTAAAGCAACCTTTATTTTTTCAGTAATTTCTCTTCTTTTAACAGTCTTTAAAAATTCTAATTCATCCTCTAGTTTTTTTATTCCTTCATAAGTCATAACATATTTTTTAGATTCGTTCATATATTTCTCCCCTCTTATATTACTAAATTATTTTATTTAAATACAACTCTTATATGTATTATCTATAGTCCTATAATCTTTGATTAATTATAAATCAGCTGTAACCCGTTGTCAATAAAGGTATATTTATATATCTACTGTAATATATAAGCTTTATCCTTTTAACCACATTACAGTCTTTAAAATTCTATCAGTTTATAAGATATATTATTGTATACTATTTAATAGAACAAATATAGTTCAACTTATAGTTTTTTAATAGGTTTGACATTTCTTCATAAGTTGTAGCTGAATTCACTTGATTTTTTATTTCAGTACAATTTTTTAAGCCCTTTATATACCATGCTATATGCTTTCGCATCTCTCTTACAGCCTTATTTTCATCGAAGAATTTAACAGCCTTATCCAAATGATGCATACACATATCAATTTTTTCTATGTCACTAGGTCTTGCCATCTCTTTACCATCAATATGCTGCTTTATTTCACTAAATATCCACGGATTTCCCATTGAGCCTCTAGCAACCATTATACCATCACAATTAGTTTCTCTTTTCATATTTATAGCATCTTCAGCTTGAAATATGTCTCCATTTCCTATGACAGGTAGTGAAATTGCTTCTTTTACTTGCCTTATGATATCCCAGTCGGCCTTTCCTTCATACATCTGCTCTCTCGTTCTTCCATGTATAGTTATAGCATCCACACCAGCCTCTTCCATGTACTTTGCGAATTCTACTGCATTTATGTTATTAGAGTCAAAACCCTTTCTGAATTTAACTGTTATCGGTTTATTAGTTGCCTTCTTCATTTCCATAATAATTTCACTTGCTCGTTTAGGATCCTTCATTAGTGCAGAGCCCTCTCCATTTTTAATTATCTTTGGAACAGGACAGCCCATATTTACATCTATAATACATACATCATCTATATTATCAATAACTTCACAGGCATATGCCATTATCTTAGGCTCACTACCAAATATCTGTAATGCTACAGGCTTTTCTTCATCGCTTATTCTCATAAGTGTATTTGTATTTTTACTATTATAGTACAATCCCTTTGCACTAACCATCTCTGTATACACTAGTGAACATCCCATTTCTTTACAAATACTTCTATATGCTATATCTGTAACTCCCGCCATGGGTGCTAAAAATATGGGATTTTCAAAATCCAAATCTTTAATTTTCAACTTATCACCTATTCTCTATTCTTATCATAGATAATTCTAAGACCTTCCAGTGTTAAAAATGGTTCAACTTTGTTTATAGTTTTAGAATCTTCTGCTATCAAATTCGCCAAACCTCCAGTTGCTACAACTAAGGGACTTTCTTCTCCTAAGGCTATCATTTCTTCCTTAATTTTTTGAACAATGTAATCAACTTGCCCTATATATCCATATACGATTCCTGCCTGCATACTAGCCACAGTATTTTTACATATTACAGTCTCTGGCTTAACGAGCTCTACCCTTGGAAGCTTAGCTGCCTTTTGAAATAGTGCCTCTGAAGATATTTTTATTCCTGGCGATATCGTTCCACCTATATAATCTCCATTTGCAGCAACAGCACAGAAAGTAGTTGCCGTGCCAAAATCAATTATTATTAATGATGTATTATACATTTCATGAGCAGCAACTGCATTTACAATTCTATCCGCTCCTACTTCTTTAGGATTATCATATTTTATATTTATACCAGTTTTTATTCCAGGTCCCACTACCAATGGCTTTTTATTAAATAATTTTCTTACCATATGCTCTAAAGAGTACATTATATTAGGTACTACTGAGGAAATAATTATTCCTGATATATCATCAACATCTAATTTACTATAAGTAAAAAGTTGCAATACCTCAATCATATACTCATCGGAAGTTTTTCTAAAATCTGTAGATAGTCTCCATTCTATTATTAATTCCTTATCTTTATAAATACCTAATACTATATTAGTATTTCCAACATCTAATACGAATATCATAACCATGCCACCCCTATATAATTAAAAGCAGCTTTTAAGCTGCTTTTTAAAATGTTCCTAGTTATTATAACACATTTTTCTAATGTTGATATATGAACTTAATATTTTTTTAATAATATTCTCATTGATTGTTAATAATATTGGCTTGGTATTTTTTGATTAATATTCTCATTGATTCTTGATAACATCGGTTTGGTATTTTTTGATTAATATTGTCTAACATTATTTATGTGATAAAGTCTTAAATTAAAATACATTTATACTTTTTATATTCTACGAAAAATTGTTGTTGATCAAATCCACCTCGTCTTTAAAAATTTCATACAACTCCTGCTTCATAGTTCCTTCCCCTGTGTTACTAATGATATGCAAGTACTGTTTTTTTAAATCATTTTCTTTTATATTTATGCTATCATTACTGCGTTCCTTCTCCTTTTCATCATAAAAAAACATCGCTCTAATACCTCCCTACTAAGTTTTTTAAGGCTTCGATATGATTATTATGTCGTACAATTGAAGTTTTTGCCATGCCACTAAACTCCTGAATAGGTACACTCACCAAATAATTTTCATAAGTTTTTACAATTTCAGTTTCTTTCTCAATTAGAGAATTAATCATCATTGCAGTTTTCATAATAACCGCCTCCTTTTCTTTATTATTATCAAATAAAAAAAGGTATATACCTTAATTTTTAAAGTACATACCTTTTTTAAAGATTATTTACATTTTATATTTAACTTTCGTAACACAAAACAACAAGTAATTGTAAAACATTTACTCAATTATGCAATTACACCCAATATATCTCCAGTATTTACTGTAGCTCCTTGGGCAACATTAACTTCTACTATAGTTCCATCTGTTTGAGCCATAATTTCATTCTCCATCTTCATTGCTTCAAGTACAAATAAAACATCTCCTTGTTTAACTGTTGCACCATTATTTACAGCAACTTTAACTATAGTTCCTGGCATTGGTGATTCAATCTTTACTCCAGATGCACTTGAAGCTTTTGGTGTAGCTTTAACCGCTGATTGTTCTGGAGTTACTTGAGTTGTAGCTGTTTCTTGTGCCTGCGGTGTTTGTACTGCTTGCACTGGTGCTACTGTCGCTGCAGGTGCTATAGGAGCTACTGCAAATTCACCCTTTACTTCCTCTACCCCAACTTGATATAAATTTCCATTCACTGTAACGTTATATTTTTTCATATAAAATATCCTCCTAACGATGACTTCCATTTATAGAAGCGCTTCTCCAACTTGAATTGTTATTGATTCTTTTAATACTCTTAATATTTAACTCTTCAACCGATTTTCCAGTATGGGCTGATAATGCTGCCATTATAGCTGCTACCAATTCATATTCTTTATTAAGATCTACCACTTGTTCTGCCTCGACAAGTTCATTTACTTTTGTTGATATCTCTTTGTCCACTGACTTTTCTTCTACTTTTTCTTCAGAATTTCTTCTTAAATGAGAATTTCGGAATGCAATAATAAATATAAGAATTATTAATATTCCAACCGCCACTATCATAGTAGTTGTAGACACGCCTAAAGCAAGAGATACCTTTTCCAAAACAGTTCCTTCCATATTCAAATTCCTCCTAAACTAGAGTACTACCATGTGTTTTAGAGTATTTTAATTCCCTCTTACTTTGCAACATATCTAACATAGCAAATACTCTTTGCTTGCTTTCACTTGGCTTAATAATATCATCTATCATGCCATCATTTGCCATAACATAAGGATTTGTCACTTCATCGTAATATTTAACAATTACATCATTTTCTCCCTGCTTATAATCCTCGGAGTTAAAGATTTCATCTCTATATAGTCCTTTTATATAATCTTCTGGATTTGTTAAGCATACTTTTGCAGTTGGCCATGCCATTGTAACATCAAAAGCAGCCTCTTTTGAAGCTAATACTTCATATCCAATACCATAAGCTTCTCCGATAATTAAAGATACCTTTGGAACAGTAGCCTCAATTAAAGAATACATTAACCTTCCAAGATTCTTAGCAAGTCCATTATTTTCTTCTTCTAAAGAAAGTGATGCACCTTTTGTATCAACAAGTGTTAATAATGATATATTAAAACTATCACATAATCTTACAAAACTCGCAACTTTATTAGCTCCTGCATTATCAATGTGTTTACTTCCAGAATTTAATATAACTCCAATAGTTAACCCATTAATTTTTGCAAGTGCAGTTCTAAAGGTTGTAGCAAATCCTTTGTATATTTCTATAACACTATTCTCATCTGTTATTGTATTTAAAATCTCTTCCAATGAACAGTCATCATTTTTCACCATTTCATCAAGATTTACTTTATTTATATTTAAATTAATGTCTTCCTCACTTTGCACCGGTAATACCAGGTTGTTTGATGGAATGTAGGAAAGTATTTTTCTTACTAATGAAAAGGCCTCTTCTTCTGTTGCAGTATTTAAGTGAGCATTACCATTACTTATTGAACTCTTTCCATCGCTCACAATTGATTTATGTATATACTTGGTTTCCTTTGAAATAAGTTTGCTTAAATCAGATACACTTAATTCACTTACTTCATCAACAGCAATTATAATATCACTCATTGTACCAAGCAACGATGTTAAACCATTACAAGGACCACATATAACTGAAATTCTTGGAACAACTCCGCTCAATTTACCATACTTATTTAATATTAATCCATATGATTGAAGCAATTCTGTTCCTTCTCTTAATTTTCCGCCGATAGAATCAATAACTTGAACTACTGGAGCACCAACTTTAGCAGCATTTTCAAGAACATTAATAATTTTTCTTCCCATAGTTTTTGTGAATGTTCCACCTTCTACAGTGTAATCATAACTATATACAAACACTAAGCTTCCATTCACAGTACCATGTCCAGTAACTACACCTGCTCCATCCCCTGACACAAGAGTTCCCATTTCTACAAATGTTCCTGCATCTAATAATTCAAGAATTCTTTCTCTAGCTGTGAATTTGTTCAAATTGTGTTGCATTTTTACCTGTTCATCTCCGCCGCCTAAATGTGCCATATCTTTAAGCGAATCAAATACTTCAAGTTTATTCATTTTACTGCCTCCCAACCTATTAACTTTTACCATACATAATAATACCACATTTTGCGTCATTTGTATACACGTGTGCAAGTTTTAATTCATTTTTCTGTTAATTATTTATTATCTATTAAATTATAATTTTTACTTAGTTATAGTATTCTGTTTAAACTAAATTTCAATCCTCAATCTTTGAAAATTTTCTAATATGTATTAAAAAAATAAAGGCTTGCATAACGCAAGCCTTTTTGATTTAAAATAATCCTTCTATAGTTCCATCTTCATGTATATCTATTTTATTTGCTGCTGGCACTTTTGGAAGACCTGGCATAGTCATTATAGTTCCAGTTAATGCAACTATAAATCCAGCACCGTTAGATACTTTAACTTCTTTAACTGTTATATTAAATCCTGTTGGTCTACCTAGTAGAGCAGGATTATCAGAAAGAGAGTTTTGTGTTTTAGCAACACATATAGGCACTCTATCAAGTCCCAATTTTTCTATTTCGCTAATTTGCTTCTTAGCTGATGCAGTAAAATCAACACCATCTGCTCCATATATCTCTTTTGCAATTGTTTTAATCTTTTCAGCAATAGTTAAATTATGGTCATATAATACTTTAAAGTCACTTGGTTTATTCTCAATAGTTTTCATAACTTTATTAGCTAAGTCTTTTCCACCTTCAGCACCTTTTTCCCAAACTTCGGTTAAAGACACTTCTACGCCTTTAGCTTTACAGAATTCTTCAATGAATTTAACTTCTGCATCACTATCTGTTATAAATTTATTTATAGCTACTACCACTGGTACATTAAACTTCTGTATGTTTTCTATTTGTTTTTCTAGATTAACAACACCTTTAGATAGTGCTTCTACATTTTCCTTATTTAATTCATCTTTCTTCACACCACCGTGATGTTTAATTGCACGAATAGTAGCAACTATAACCACGCAACTTGGATTTAACTTCCCATATCTACATTTAATATCAAAGAATTTCTCAGCGCCTAAATCTGCTCCAAATCCCGCTTCAGTAATAGCGTAATCCCCTAACTTAAGGGCCATCTTTGTAGCAAGTATACTGTTACATCCATGAGCTATATTAGCAAATGGTCCACCATGAATTACTGCTGGTGTATTATCCAAAGTTTGTACAAGGTTAGGTTTTATAGCATCTTTCATAAGCATAGCCATTGCACCTTGAACCTCTAAATCTTTACAGTATATTGGATTGCCATCAAGGTCATATGCAACAAGAATCTTCCCAAATCTCGCCTTAAGATCCATTAAATTTTCTGATAAACATAGGATTGCCATAATTTCAGAAGCTACTGTAATTGTAAATCCATCTTCTCTTAAAAATCCATTAGGCTTTCCACCCATTCCAACTACTATGCTTCGAAGAGCCCTATCGTTCATATCTAAAACTCTTTTAAATATAATTCTTCTTGAATCTATTCTTAACTTATTTCCTTGATGTATATGATTATCTATAGCTGCAGATAATAAGTTATTTGTTGTTGTAATTGCATGCATATCACCAGTAAAGTGAAGATTTATGTCTTCCATTGGAACTACTTGCGCATATCCGCCTCCAGCAGCTCCACCTTTAACTCCAAAAACCGGTCCTAGTGATGGTTCCCTTAATGCTATAACGGCATTTTTACCTAAGTTGCAAAGGGCTTGACCAAGTCCAATTGTTACTGTTGATTTTCCTTCTCCAGCTGGAGTTGGGTTAATAGCTGTAACTAATATTAGCTTACCATCTTCCTTATCTTTTCTATCCGTAAGGACATTCAATCCTAATTTGGCTTTGTATTTCCCATATAAATCCAAATCATCTTCTATTAACCCCATAGTCTTTCCAATTTCTAAAATTGGTAGCATTTTTGCACTTTGAGCTATTTCAATATCACTTTTCATAACTTTCCTCCTAAGTCTTATACTATTGTATTCAGTAAATTTAAAAAATTAGGTTATTTATTGATATGTGTTTTTGATAAGTACTCTAAGCATTGTTATTTCCCCTATTTTTCAAACTCATTATAACATAATTACTCATATAAAAAAAGCACAGCTATGGCTGTGCTTTTAAAGAATTCTTTAAATTTCTTTTGATGAATCATCATCATTTATGTCTTTTATGTTATTTTCCTCATTGGAAATTTCGTCTGCTAATACTTCCTCAGAATTAATACTCCAATCATTAAGTTTATCTTTATCTTCTATTTCTGATTCATGTTTAATTTCATTAACACTGGCTTCTAATTGGCTTAACTCTTTTTCAGCCTGAAATTCTTCTAAAGTTTTTCCATCCATAATTGCATTAAACTCTGCTGCAGTAAGTTTTTCTTTTTCAAGTAAAGCTTTTGCTACATCATGAAGTTTATCTACATTTTCCTTTAGAATAGTTTCAGTTCTTTCATAGGCTTCGTCTATTAAAGCTTTAATTTCTCTATCTATCTTAGCTGCAACTTCTTCTGAAAAATCTCTTGTTCTCCCGAAGTCTCTACCCATGAATACTTCTCCATCATCTTTTCCAAAAGATATAGGTCCTATAGCTTCGGTCATTCCATATTCCATAACCATTTTTTTAGCTATAGAAGTTGATCTATCTATATCATTTTTAGCTCCAGTACTGATATCTCCAAGTATTAAGGATTCAGCAACTCTTCCTCCTAAAAGTCCAACCATATCATCTCTAAGCTTAGACTTAGATGTATATGATGTATCTTCAGTAGGTATGTGAAGAGTATATCCACCTGCCATACCTCTTGGTATAATACTTATTTCATGTACTGGATAAGAATTAGGAAGATATTTAGATACAACGGCATGCCCTGCTTCATGATATGCAGTTAATCTTCTATCCTTTTCACTAATAACTCTAGATTTTTTCTCTGGTCCAGCCATTACTCTTGTTATAGCTTCTTCTAGTTCTACCATTGTTATAACTTTTGCTTTAGCTCTAACAGTTAAAAGAGCTGATTCATTCATAAGGTTTTCTAGATCTGCACCTGTAAATCCAGGGGTTCTTTTAGCAAGAATCTTTAAATCTACTTCTTCGTTTAAAGGCTTATTCTTAGAGTGAACCTTTAATATTTCTTCTCTACCTTTAACATCAGGAACTCCAACGACAATTTGTCTATCAAATCTACCTGGTCTTAAAAGTGCTGGATCTAATATGTCTGGTCTATTTGTAGCTGCTATCATGATAATACCTTCATTAACACCAAATCCATCCATTTCAACAAGAAGTTGATTTAATGTTTGTTCTCTTTCATCATGTCCACCGCCCATGCCAGCTCCCCTTTGTCTACCTACAGCATCAATTTCATCTATAAATATTATACAAGGAGAATTCTTTTTTGCTTGTTCAAATAAGTCTCTAACTCTTGACGCTCCGACTCCCACAAACATTTCAACAAAGTCTGAACCTGAAATGCTAAAGAACGGTACTCCAGCTTCTCCTGCTACAGCCTTTGCAAGAAGAGTTTTTCCTGTTCCTGGAGGTCCTACTAAAAGTACTCCTTTAGGAATTCTTGCTCCAACTTCCATATATCTTTTAGGATTTTTAAGGAAGTCTACAATTTCTTCGAGTTCTTGTTTTTCTTCATCTGCTCCAGCTACATTTTCAAAAGTAATTTTTTTATCTCCATCTAGAGGTACAGCCATCTTAGCTTTACTTTTTCCAAAGCTCATGACTCCACGACCGCCACCGCCGCCACTTCCGCTAGATTGATTCATAAATAATACCCAAAATAACACCATTGTTCCGATAGTAAGAATTATAGGTAAAAAACTTATCCATACCGGAGTTGATGCTGGCGGGTTATAATTTTCCACCATATTTGGATTTGGGTTTTCCTTTAATATCTGTACATATCTATCTTGGAGTATATTCACACTAAACTCAGTATTATCACTCAGTTTACCTGTTACTGCCGTTCCATCTGTTGATACCTGTATCGTTGCTATTTGTTTTTTTTGCATGTATTGTTCAAATTGTGTTACACTTATTTCCTTAACATTACCCGTATTATCGAATAATGATATTGCGGAAAATACAACTAATATTAACACTAAAAGCCAAATTGTTGCACTAGAAATTTTTTTCACTTGAAGCCCCCCTCTCTACGGTTCCATATCACTAAAAATTCTATCATATGAATTTTTCCTTTACAATATTAATAATATTAATTATTAATGAATTAATATTCGAAGTTTATTAATACGATTAAATTTATTATATTAATAAACACCCTTATATTATAGGGTTTTACTATTTAGTGTATACATGTTCACTTAGTATTCCTATATAAGGAAGATTTCTATAGATTTCAGCATAATCAAGACCGTACCCAACTAAAAAGTAATCTGGAACATCAAATCCAGTGTATTTTACTTGTAGCTTTTCTTTTCTTCTTTCTGGCTTATTTAGTAAACATGCTATTTCAAGACTTCTTGGATTTCTAGAACCTAAATAACCCATAAGATATTTTAGTGTAACTCCACTATCTATAATATCTTCTACTATTAAAACATCCTTACCTTTTATCTCAAAATCTAAATCTTTTATAATCTTAACTATACCTGAAGATTGGGTAGCATCACCATAACTAGACACTGCCATAAAATCCATCTTACATGGTATAGTTATATTTTTCATCAAATCCGCCATAAACATTACAGATCCTTTAAGGATTCCAAGAAGAATTAACTCTCTACCCTCATATTCCTTTGATATTTTAGCTCCTATCTCTTTGATCTTCTCAGTCAAAACTTCCTCAGTTAACAAAACTTCTTTAATATCCTTATTCATGTTTTTCCTGCCTTTCCACACTTACTTCTATAATATTATTTACACCTTCATGAACTTTAAACTTATCGCTTATTTTATAACCTATTATCCATGAAATATCCTCATCAAAACATAGTAGAGGTATAAAATCTCTCATCTCTCTTGGTATCTTAAAATCTATGAATATGTCTTTTAGCTTCTTACTTCCCTTTATTCCAAGTGGAGAAAATCTATCTCCATTTTCCCTAAACCTTAGAGTTATATTTTTTATATTAGTACTATTAAAATATTTTATGTTATCATTGCCTTTAAAATTCATTGTTTTATAATTTGTAACTGGCTTTATACATACTTTCATTCCCAGTTCATCAATGTAATTTTCTCCAATGACAAGTTTTATACTGACATCAGTATTTATTTTCTTATTCTTTGATTCCCTTGTTATTTCAATATCACCATATACATTTCGTACTAATATCTCCTTTGGCAAAATTGTAAACTTTCCTGTAGGTGACTTTTGCAACTTTATAACATTTTCAATATGTATATTTTGAATATTATTAATGTCTCCTTGAAAGATTAATAGAGCCTTTCTTATTACTCTACTGACTATTGATGGATGAAAACAAAACGTGTCCTTATATATTATAACCTTTTCTTCAGTTATATCACAATATTTTTGAAAAACTTTAGTTACATTTTGTTGAATATAATCTTCATCACGTTTTAGAAGTTCACACATTCTATTAATAGTTGTAATAATATCTGAATTAAAATTTTTTTGAATATACGGTATTAATTCTAATCTTACCTTATTTCTTGAATATATAGGTTCAAAATTAGTTTTATCAATTCTTACAGGAAGGTTATTTCCATGACAATATTCCTCTATTTCCTGTCTATTAATATTTATTATTGGCCTTATATATATTTCATCTCTAATAGGTTTAATTCCTATAAGCCCTTCTATACCCGTTCCTCTCATTAATCTCATAAGAACTGTTTCAGCCTGATCATTTAGGTTATGAGCTATAGCTACCTTATTTGCTTCAAGCTTATGTAAAAGTTCTTCAAAAAATGAATATCTAGCATCTCTACCCGCCATCTCAGTAGAAATATTATTTTTAATAGCCATGGAAGCTATATCAACAGATTTGCTAAAAAATTCAATTTCATGTTCCTGACAAAATGTTCTACAAGCAACTTCGTCTTCATCAGAATCCGCACTTCTTAGCATATGATTAATATGAGCTGCGTAAACTTTCATATCATACTTTTCTCTCAAATCATATAATATATGTAATAGAGTCATAGAATCTGGACCTCCAGATAGCGCTACTATTACCTTATCCCCCTTGTTTATCATATTATTTTCTTCTATGGTCTTAATAACCTTATTTATTATGCTGTTATCTATTGTTTTAACCACCTTTGTATCTTTCATAAAAACACTTCCTAAAAATATAGTATCATGTCATAATATCACAAATATCTAAATTTTAAAATAAATATGAGAAAAAATGAAGAAATGTTTACACACCCTTCATTTTATTCATAATTATACTACAATTAATTTATATGAATATCATGGCATTTTATTTAACTTTTATCTTATTAAGCTGTATGAATTTTAGAAACCATTACTGTCATGTCATCATTCACCCTATTTCTGCCTATTATTTTTGCTTCTCTAATAATGCCTTTTGATATTTCTTCTATTCTTTCACTATCATTTCTACATAAATAATCTAGTATCCAATCTACCTTACCACTAGCTTCCTCATCACAATCTATAACACCATCTGTAATCATAACAATAAGATCACCACTTTTTACTTGCCTACTATAAGTCTCGATATCCGCTTCATCTAAAATTCCTATTGGAAGACTTTTAGATTTGATAATATCTATAGTGTCACCACTCTTTAGAATGCTTGCTACAGCACCAACCTTCATAAAATCCATCTCTCCACTATAAAGATCAATAGAACTTAAATCTACAGTAGAAAATTTTTCATCCTCAGAAAATTTAAGACTCATTATGGAATTCACTGTATTTATAGCAGTTGTTCTACTAAATCCCGCACCTGTAAATTTTTCTATTAGATCTACTACTGCCTTACTTTCCCGTCCTGCTTGAGGGCCAGATCCCATGCCATCACTGAGCACCATCATATAACTACCATCACACCCTTCACCAAAGGCGTAATTATCTCCAAATATGGTTTGTCCATCTTTGCATGCCCTAGCTACACTGGTAGAAATCCCGAACTTAGGTAATTCTTCAAAGAAAGCTGTGCACTTATTTGTAATTGGATTTATTCTACATCCATCACTCTTTAATTTCATTTTATAATCTACACATTCATTTATTAAAGGAAGAATATTTTTAACACACAGATCTCTTCCATTACAGTTATTACATGCTATTTGAATATTAAGCCTATCATTTTTATCTTTTATAGCAAATACATCTTCAACTTCTATATCGTACTTTTCTAAAATTCTTGCGATATTCTTCTCTGATACCCTATCCTCATTAAAATCCGCAGAAAACTCTACCATGATTTCATCTACAGATTTAGCCATGTTATTAAATTGATTTGCGATTAGCTCTCTCCCCTCTGCAAGTCTACTTCTCCACATTTCATTTATAACAAACTTATTGATTATATCATCAGTGTTCCTTATTAAAGCAGCCTTTCTTATACACTTTTTCTCTAATATTCCCGGAAAAGCCTTGGAATTGTTTTGTGCATTTTCTAACAATTCTCCAAAAGCCTTATAAGTACTAAGCATTTCTCTTTCCCAACAAATACCGCAAACATCGCAATTATTACACACTCTACTTGCCAAGTTTTCTATAAGCCCACTACTTTTGCTGTTCATGTCTAATTTGTAATTATCAGCTAAATTGTTCAATGTAAGTGACATATTTACAAGAACTTCCGAAAACTTATCTAGCCTTTCAGTAAATATTCCCTTAACTTTATTAACATATCCTTCTTCATACTTTTTGCTCTTCTCTTCAATGTCTAATTCGCTGGATATTGCTTTATATACATCATTGGGTATTACTATAAATATTGCTACTGCTAAAAGCCCCTCTATGAGTAAAAACTGAGAAATTCCCACTGGCATGTAAGTTGCTATATAAATCTTCAAAATGCAAAGTACAATAAACGAAGCTATAGCAGAAACTAATTTGCCACCTTCCCTAAATATTCCTGCAATCAATGAACATACCCCTAATGCTGTTGCATAGCCAAAAATATTTTCCGTAGACATACCTACGATGACACCCATAGCAATTCCGGAAGTTGCCCCTATGCTTGTCCCACATACATACCCTATAGTAATTATAGTTGCTATACTTAGTACACTTAAAATCGATATATTAAACACTTGAAACTTCCATGTTCCTGCAATCATAAGTGCAATTAATATACTCATGGAAATAATCTCTTCATTTGAAAATAAGTGCTTAGTTTTTATTTTTTTAAAACTCTTAATACTATAATCTAGTATTAAATATACAGGAATTATGGCAATACCTTCTAATGCAGTGCTACCTAACGCTAAAATAAAAGTGTACTGCTTTATTAACATCATATATATCAAAATCATAATTAAGGCTGACCCTATAATTATAACTTTCTCAAAAGCTTTCTTAATAAAATAACTTAAAATTAAACATATAATAACTAAAATCGGAACTATAGTAACATACATTATAGCATTTTCTAATACTGCTATGTTTGTTATATATCCTAGTGCTGAACCAAGCCCAGTAGTTAAGGCTAATTTATTATCTTCATTTAATAATACCGTAATTAAAAATGCTATTCCAAAAGGTGCGGATTTATTTATCATTATTACCCTACTAACCAAAATAGCAATAACGAAGAACATAATACTCTTTGAAAGTTCTTTAGTTCTGTCACCACCTTTATCATTACTTGTAATTACATTACTTTTAACTCTTTTGTATGTTCTAATGTTCTCTCCATATTGCATACCAATTTCACCCACCTATATTTTTATATCCTTATTATATCAGCGGTAAGTGGAAATTTATGTAATTCCATGAGAAGAATAAAAAAAATATTATTACAATAAATTCCATTTTATTCTTCTTGATTTTCCTTGTTATTTTTGAAAAACATAATTTATAGGCTATTTATGTACTTTATTAAATACATTTATTCATTATTGAAATGCTTGTACAATAATTTTATGTCATGAATACAACATAAAAAAGGTTTTTTGGTGAAAACATTTTTCATATTAAATAGGTTATGTGCATATATTTCTTATTTAACTTTAAAACTAGTTCATGCTAGGTGTACACGCAAAAAAATAAAATGGATTAAACAAAATAATGTTTAATCCATTTTTATGGTTGCGGGGGCAGGATTTGAACCTACGACCTTCGGGTTATGAGCCCGACGAGCTGCCAGCTGCTCCACCCCGCGTTATATTTGTGTTAAAGACCGAAATTGAACCGGTACTGTATTCAAACAACATAGTGCTTATTCAATTTTTATGGTTGCGGGGGCAGGATTTGAACCTACGACCTTCGGGTTATGAGCCCGACGAG
>DAMAVY010000026.1:0-2585 GCA_032077725.1 Clostridium sp.
AACTTTCTTACTAATGCTATTAGACACACGAGTAATGAAGGAAATATATTGATTTATATGTCAGAAGGCCATGCAGGAATTAAGGTATCCTTTGAAAACACTGGGGAACTTATTAATAATGAAGAGTTAGATAGAATATGGGATAAATTTTACAAGATTGATAAGTCAAGAAGTAGAAAAGATGGGGGCACAGGACTTGGGTTGTCTATTGTAAAGAACATCATAGACATGCATGAAGGGCAGTGTGGGGTAGAAAACACAGATATTGGGGTGAAATTTTATTTTATATTACCATATATCACAAGGATAATAGAATGATTATTTAACAGATAATAGATAAAAAATAACTGGCACACTTAAAGTGCACTCTAAATAAGTGCATTTTAAGTGTGCCAGTGTTTTTATTATAGATTTAAATTTAAACTCCCTGTAAGTTAAAGTCGGGCACATATACAGTGGAATTACTGCCAGACTCTTGAATAAAGGCATTTATATATCCCAGTTCTATGCAATGGTCTATTAAGGAGTCATAGTGACTAGGATTAAGAGTTTTGTTAATCTCAGGATACTCACTAGCCTTATACATAGGAGTATATTGATTCATTAGGCTTAAGAACACAGAATCTCCAAAGGTTTTGTATATGTAGTCTACCACCTTTTTTGAATCAAATAAAAGCCCAGGAAGCATGAGATGCCTTATAATAACACCCTTAGTCATTAGCCCATTGTTATCGAATATTGGAGTTCCAACTTGGCTTGCCATCTCTTTTATAACTTCTGAGGCTATAGAAAAGTAGCTAGGAGCAGAAGAATATCTTACTGCATACTTATCATTAAAGTACTTTAAATCTGGAATATATACATCTATATATCCATTTAAAGCCTTAATACTAGCTAAACTTTCATAACCGTTAGAATTATAAACAATAGGAATATTAAGACCGTTTTTCTTAGCCATATCTAGTGCTGCAATTATTTGGGGAGCATAGTGAGTGGGATTAACTAGATTAATATTATGATATCCTCTAGATTGCTCTTCTAAAAAAATTTCACTAAGTCTTTCTATAGAAACTTCCTTACCTATATCTGATTGACTAATGTCATGGTTTTGGCAAAACACACAGCGTAGATTACAATTTGAAAAAAATATTGTCCCTGAACCTTTCTCACCAGAAATACAAGGTTCTTCCCACATATGACCATAAGCTTTAGCTACTTTTACAGTAGCACCGCTTCTGCAGAATCCAAGTTTGCCTTCATTTCTATTAACTAAGCAATTACGAGCACATACATTACAATTATTTAGAGTAGTTAAATTCTTCATGAGTATCTCCTTAAGTCGTTAAAATAGATGAATGTGTCAAAAATAAATGTGGCCGCAATCATCTTCCCTTTAAAGCTAAGTTTACTTGATATAACATTAGTATAAATAAAGAGAGGCAAAAAGTGAAGTGTGTAGCATTTATTAGTTTTTAGATTTCTTCATTTTATAGAAGAAAATAATGCATTTTATTATAAATACGAAACTAATTATTCCGAATCCGGGATACAAAAAGGTTATAAGTTGTTTAAAACCAATTTGAGATATTGGAAGAGCAATTAGAAGAATAAGTACAACTCCCCTCTTATAAGGAATATTATATTTGTTTTCAAGGGTTTTACCTACGCTGTAAATATCGGAAACCTCAGTGGAGAACATTTCGCACCAAATAATACAAAGTAGAAGCACTTGAATTAATGGTGTGAATTTACTAGCAACAAAGAGCAGCGGAATTTCATATTTAAATATTTCAGGTGTATTCGCAATTAACATTGAGTTAATTAGGAATGCAATTAGTGTTAGAATAAGAGATCCTATAATCAAACCACAAATTATAACACGTTTTTTCTTTATTTCCTTACTAATTGGAACAAGTACTCCACTACAGGAGAGCATATTAAATCCTGCATACAACAAAGATGAAATAATCCATTGATTTTTAATAATTAAGTTCTTATTAATAGGAGCATTCTTCATAAATTCTATAGACATAGTGTTTTTAGAGAATAAAAGATAAAGTACAAAAACTGTAACAATTATAGTTATAAGGCTAGGAACAATTATAGAATTTATTGCGAGTAGCCCTTTGGTATCTTTTAATAGAGTTAATAGCGCAACGATAGCCATTATTATAACTCCTATAAATTTTGGAATACCAAAGTGTTGATATAGCAGTGCTCCGCTACCAGCAAGGATTATAGCAGCTCCAGATATTAAGAAAAAAGTAGTGAAAAAGTCTGTGATTTTACCAAATAACCCTGGGCTAACAAGGGTAATAAAATCTGTATAGGAGTTTAAGTTATATTTTAGGCTTACAGAAACTATAATAGAACTTATTATTATGTAGAATACTGCACAGACTAATAACCCATAAAAACTTGCAAATCCATAGGTTGAAAAGAACTGAGTTATTTCTTGACCAGAGGCAAGACCAGCACCTACTATTGTCCCAACGAAAACTGTGGCAGCTTGAAAAACTAATTTAAGATCCTTCAAAGATATCCCTCCCAATATAATAGCTTGTATATTTATATTTATACTTAGG
>DAMAVY010000026.1:2595-15179 GCA_032077725.1 Clostridium sp.
GAGGAAAACTATTAAATATGTGGACAACTTTTTAATGGCACTGTGGATAGTTTTTCACATAATGGATTTGTAGTAGATAGCACCCTTAATATTTCGCGGTACTTCACAATCGGAAATCTTGCCAAAGGTGGATTTTAACTAATAAAAGAGTTAAAATACAAGTGGGGTGGAGCGTCCAAGTATGGAATTGAAAATAAAAACAATAGGAGACAAAAAATAAATATGAGAAAAGATTTTAATGGTAAAAGATATCATAGCTTAAATTATTTTTTAAGAGGAAAATTTAACGGAGAAAAAACCTTTAAAATATCACTTGATGGAGGATTTTCTTGTCCTAATAGAGATGGCACTATAAGTAAAGGTGGATGCGTATTCTGTTCAGAGAGAGGCTCAGGGGATTTTGCAGGGAATAGACAATTATCTATTTCTCAGCAGTTTAAAGATATAAAAGAAATGATGAATAAGAAGTGGAAGAATGGGAAGTATATCGCATATTTCCAAGCTTATACTAATACATATGCACCTGTAGAGATCCTAAGAAAAAAATATGATGAAGGACTAGAACAAGAAGATGTAGTAGGTCTAGCCATTGCCACAAGGCCAGATTGCTTAAATAAAGACGTCATTGATCTCTTAGAGGAGTATTCTAAGAAGGTATATACTTGGGTAGAATTAGGACTTCAAACTAGCAATGATGAAACAGCTAGTTTAATAAATAGAGGATATAAACTAAAAGTGTTTGCAGAAGCGGTAGAAAAGCTGCATGAAAGAAATATAGATGTGGTAGCACATGTTATCTTTGGATTACCTGGAGAATCTAAAGAAGATATGCTAAACACCATTAAATATATTTCAAAGCTTCCAATAAGAGGGGTTAAAATGCATCTTTTACATGTATTAAAGAATACAAAACTTGAAGAACTTTTAGATGATGGTAAGCTTAAACTTTTAGAAATGGATGAATATATAGATTTAATAACAAAAGCTATAACCATGCTTCCACAGGATATGGTAGTTCATAGACTTACAGGAGATGCACCAAGAGATCTTTTGGTGGGACCTATGTGGAGCCTTAAAAAATGGGAAGTGTTAAATGCCATAGATAATAAGCTGGAGGCTGAGGATTTATACCAAGGAAAGTTTTTTGAGGAAAATTAAAAATCGAGGAAACTAAAAAGTATGGGGGGAAAAATAAAATGAATATTGATGTAATAATATCTGCCAGTGATATTAAACCTGGGAAATTAAAAAATAGGATAGTGGTTGTTATTGATGTGCTAAGAGCAACTACCGTGATGATAACAGCCTTAAGCAATGGCTGTGAAAAGGTGATTCCTGTAAAAGAAATAGAGGAAGCTATAGAAGTTGCTAGAAGAGATAGATCTAGGTTCCTTTTAGGCGGAGAACGCAACGGATTAAAAATAGAGAACTTTGATTTCTCTAATTCACCTCTAGATTATACAAGTGAGGTGGTGGAAGGAAAAACTCTTGTGATGACTACTTCAAATGGAACCAGAGCTATTAAAAATAGTGAAGAAGCAGAAAGAATCTTCATTGCAGCAATGATAAACGGCAAAGCAGTAGCAAAGAAGCTTGTAGAGCTAAATGAAGACATAACCTTTGTAAATGCAGGGACTAATGGAGAGTTTTCCATAGATGATTTTATAACCAGTGGATATATTATTAGCTGTATAAAAGACCTGAAAGCAGGAGCATGTACACTAACAGATATAGCTATTACTTCAGAGTACATATATAAAAACAACACAAATATAATAAGCTTTGCAGAGAATGCATTGCACTATAACAGATTAAAGGCTCTTGGGTATGATGAAGATTTAAGGTGTTGCCTTACAAAAGATACTGTAGATATAGTACCAGAATATAAAGGCGGAGAAATTGAAGTATGGTAAGTGGAACTTAGGAATCACTATTTTTAGTGGTTCTTTTTCTTTTGGCTAAATTTAAAAAAATAACTTCATATGTTATCGTATAAAGAGTAAACAGAGCAATAAAAATAATCTGTTCTATACTATTCATCCTGGAAGTAACAAATAAAATTATTATAGGAAAACAGAAAACAATTTGAACAAAACGGAGAATAGATAAGCCTTTCATTATATCACCCTTTACCAATTATTAACATATCATAATTGTTGCACCTCTAGAAACTATATTCAATAACAATCGTTCAACAAATTTATCCTAGATTAGCATTTTATTTTGAAAAAGGTAACATATAAGATTAGAAAATGTAAAAATAAATTTTATACAGCATTTTAAGGTCATATTTCATCTCCAATATAATAAAAGTAAATATTACAAATGTGATGCATATATTAATAGAGAGATTATTTTATAAGATAAAGCATTAAGTATTTTATTTAAATTAGGATAGGAAGTGCTGCTTTGAGGATAATCCGATAAATTAGGGGGGAATAAGTATGGAGTTCTTAAATTATATTACAGACAATGCCTTAATACTCATACCTGTACTATCTATTTTTGGTGCAATATTAAAGGGAATTGAAAAGATAAAGGATAAGTATATTCCAATTATTTTATTGCCAATAGGAATAGGATTATCTATGGGAATTATGGGAGGCATTAGTGCAGACACAATAGTGCAAGGCGTTTTAATTACTGGTGCAAGTGTATATGCTAATCAACTGGTAAAGCAGGGTCAAAAGAAAGAATAGGTAAACAAAAGAGCAGAGGAAACTCTGCTCTTTTTATACGCGCCATTACTGCAGCTATAATTTTATCCGACAATAATATGAAAAGCCTAGAAGGTGTGGAAACACTTTCTAGGCTTCGATTTTACAACAAATTATTAAACTACTTGGAATATATAGAATTTTAAGTAGTATGACTCATCACTATTCCAAAGAATTGGATGGTCAGGACCTTGAGTTCTAAATTCTACTTGTCTTAAGTTGATTCTTGCATCACTCGCAGCACTAGCGATGGTTTCTTTAAAAAGTTCTGGATTCATAAAGTGGGAGCAAGAACAAGTTATAAAATATCCACCCTTTTCTACTAGCTTCATACCTCTAAGGTTAATTTCTTTATATCCTCTTGTAGCACTCTTTATAGTATCACGAGATTTAGTGAAAGCTGGAGGATCAAGAATAACTACATTATATTTTCTACCTTCATCAGACCACTCCCGAAGCACATCAAAGGCGTTGTGACACTCAAACTTAACTGTATCTTGTAGATTATTAAGCTCAGCATTACGGATACAAAAGTCTACAGCATGCTGAGATATATCTACACCTAGCACTGATTTAGCCCCTGCAACTCCAGCATTTAAAGCAAAGGAACCAGTATGAGTAAAGCAGTCTAGAACCGTAGCATCTTTACATAATTTTTGAATGGCAGCTCTATTTTCCTTCTGATCTAAGAAAAATCCTGTCTTTTGTCCATTCTCAATATCAACATAATATTTAACACCATTTTCAGTTATTTGAACCATGGTATCA
The DNA here is from genome assembly GCA_032077725.1 of Clostridium sp. GTDB lineage: Bacteria > Bacillota > Clostridia > Clostridiales > Clostridiaceae > Clostridium_J. Next base: position 6,081 of record DAMAVY010000026.1, read on the forward strand.
AAGGGCTCAGTTAAAAAGCCTTTAACTTGTTCCATGCCTTCAAGAATTCTTACCTTAGCATCACTTCTCTCATAAACACCTTTAGCACCGTATTCTTGAGTTAAAAGTTTTACGACTATGTCCTTATATTTATCTATTCCTAGTGCAAGAGATTGAATAACATAGTAATCTTCAAATTTATCAATTATAAGTCCTGGTACAAAGTCGGCTTCTCCATATAGAAATCTACAGCTAGATGTATCTATTACTTTTTTCCTATATTCCCAAGCGTTACGTAGTCTTTTCCTAAAAAACTCTTCATCAATTTCTTCATTAATGTCTCTAGTCATGATTCTTAAAGCAATTTTAGAAGCATCATTTATATAGCCTTTTCCAATGAATTCATCTCTGCAATTATATATTTCTACAATATCACCATTTTCATACTCACCATTAAATTCTGCAATCTCAGTTGAGTAAATCCAAAGATGACCATGTTCAGCATTTTTACCTTTTCCTTTAAGTAGATAGAATTTACAAGTCATTTATTTCCTCCTATTATAAAAACGATTAACTATAATGTAAGTTACATTATAAGATTATAACAATGAAAACTTATTCATACAATATTCAAACTTACTATAGTATAAATTTATGTAGAAGATTTTGCAAATAAATTATTTGCTTTTGCCATAGAAAAATTATAAAGAGTACAGTATAATATTCATGGTCTCAAAATATTTTACCGTGAAAATTCCTTAAATACTATTTTAATAAGTTGATATGAGTTTAATTGTGGAATTTTTGGAGGGTAAAGGAGACAATCTACTATTTTAAATACCATAGAGAGTAAGCTTTAAATTTGAAAAAGTAATTATAAAAGAGAATATATAACTATAGAAAATAGGAGGAAGATTGATGAGTGTACTTACAGTAAAAAATATTAGTCATGGTTTTGGGGATAGAGCAATATTTGAAGATGTATCCTTTAGATTATTAAAAGGTGAACATGTAGGTCTGATTGGAGCTAATGGTGAAGGTAAATCAACATTTATGAATATTATTACCAGCAAGCTTATGCCAGATGAGGGACAAGTAATTTGGTCAAACAATGTAAGGGTTGGATATATGGACCAACATGCAAATCTTCAAAAAGGATTATGTATAAGAGATGTTTTACGAGGTGCCTTCCAGTACTTATTTGACCTAGAGATTGAAATGAATAACCTATATGGGAAAATGGGAGAAATGGATGAAGATGAAATGAATAAAGCCCTTGAAAGAACTTCGATTATTCAAGATTTGCTTGATCATAATGGATTCTATGTTATAGATGCAAAGGTTGAAGACGTTGCAAGAGGACTTGGAATTCTAGATGTAGGACTAGATACAGATGTAACTGCCCTAAGTGGAGGACAAAGAACTAAAGTATTACTTGCAAAGCTTCTACTTGAGACTCCAGATATATTACTTTTAGACGAGCCTACAAACTATCTAGATGAATCACATATAGAATGGCTTAAGAGATATTTAAATAGTTATGAAAATGCTTTTATTTTGATATCTCACGATATACCTTTCTTAAATTCTGTAATTAATCTTATTTATCATGTAGAGGATAAAAAGCTTAGTAGATACGTAGGTGATTATGAAGAGTTTAAAAGAATATATGAAGTTAAGAAAGAACAATTAGAGAAGGCTTTTGATAGACAACAAGCTGAAATTGCAAAACTTGAGGACTTCGTGGCTAGAAATAAAGCTAATGTTGCAACTTCAAACATGGCTAAATCAAGACAGAAGAAGCTTGATAAAATAGACAGAATTGAACTTTCTAAAGAAAAACCAAAGCCAACATTTAACTTTAAAACAGGAAGAGCATCAGGAAAGGTTATTTTTGAAACTAAGGATTTAGTTATAGGATATGATCAGCCACTTACAAGGCCTCTTAATATATCCATGGAAAGAGGACAAAAGGTAGCTCTAGTAGGTGCAAATGGACTTGGAAAAACTACACTTCTTAAGAGTCTTATGGGAGATATAGCTTCTATAAGTGGAGAAGTAACCTTAGGAGATTATCAGCAAATAGGATACTTTGAGCAAGAAGGAGCTTCAGGAAATAAAAATACTTGCATAGAAGAGTATTGGAAAGAGTTCCCTAGCTGTACTCAATATGAAGTGCGTTCAGCTCTAGCTAAATGTGGATTAACAACAAAGCATATAGAAAGTATGGTAATGGTTTTATCAGGAGGAGAAGCTGCAAAGGTAAGACTTGCAAAGCTACTTAACAGAGAGTCAAACATCCTAATCCTAGACGAGCCTACCAACCATTTAGATGTAGAAGCAAAAGAAGAATTAAAGAAAGCTTTACAAGAATATAAAGGAACCATACTACTGGTTTGCCATGAACCAGAGTTTTATAATGACGTAGTAACTGAAGTATGGAATTGTGAAGATTGGACAACTAAGATAATATAATATACAAAAAAAGGAGTACATAGGTACTTCTTTTTTTATATTATGGATTTATAAAAAGGTTTTTAAAAGTGAATATTAAACTTTAGATTCACAATTTTTGGGTAGCTAAAAAACGTAATAATCAAGGTATTATTAAACAAGGCAATAGTTATAAGAATAGTTTAAAAGAAGAACCCCAACAACTTTACTGTTAATTTTTATATAGAATATTAAAATTTAAATTATAAAATAATGGACAACCTATATATAGGAATTCATACACCTTTATTATTTTTTATAGGAAAGAGATTTGAAAGTTTTATAAAAGTATTTTTTAAGTGTTTTAAATTCAAAAATGGATTCTTATTTAAGGCGAGTAATTTTTCACATGTTTCAAAAGAATAGGGAGTAGATTTTAATATATTTTCTTCAGAAGGAAATATAGATAATAAAATTTTTATTTAAAATGAAAGCTTTAAATGATATAGAAAAAATAGAAGAGATAGTAGAATATATTACAACTTAGAGGCAGAAAAGATGTAGTAATTGGTTGAAAGATAAAGAATAGATTAAATATAAATTTTGTAAATAAAAATGAAAAAATATATATATGCAAAATATATGTAATAATGCTATAATTAACTATACGTGAAAAAGGAGGATATAAGATGAAAAAAAAGTTTTTATTGCTAATTATGTCTGTTTGTGTTTTATCAATGAGTCTAGTAGCATGTAATAATGCAGAGAGGGATAAGGGAGTTGGTGATAAACCTAAAGTAGAGGATCAAGATTCTGATGATAATAAATCAGATGATGATAAAACTGTAGAAGATAATAAAACACAGAATAGTTCATCTAGTACAAATGGAAGTGTAGCCGATTTAGAAGATAATACAAATATAGTTGATGTTAAAAAAGGAATTGATTATAAAGAGGGTGAATACCCAGAAGTAGATTTTGCAGTTCAATTATTGAAAGATTACTTAGCTGGGAAAAATATTGATGACAGAATAGTTAGTGATAATGATGATTATACTGAACTAATACCTATTACAGCTGAAGATAAATCAGACTTAGATAAAAGGTTGAAGAGTACTAGGATACAAATTGAAGTTGAAGATGGAAAAATTATTAATGTAGAGCCTTTAGAAATAGTTAAAAATAACACAGCAGATGATGATGTTCTTTGTTATTTAATCTTCAATTTAATGTTAACGGCAGAAGGTAGTGAGGATTCATATTCTGATGCATATGGTGTGAGCGTATATAAAATTAATGGTGAGTATAAAGGTAAAATACATTAATATAACATTGTGAATTGGAAAATATATCTAAATTACAAATGATAAAGATATTAATATCAATAAGAGATAGTAAAATTAATACATATTTTCTTTTATAATGACGATATAAGTGGACAACTTAAGATAGTATAAAATATATACAAAAATAAGCTATATCAAGAGTTGTGTTTATAAAAGCAACTTGATATAGCTTTTTATTTTTATACAGGTATCCTTTAAAAAAGGTACCTAATATTTTAGATTTTTATAACTTCTACTTTGTCAACGGAATCATTTTTTATTTTAGCAATCTTTAATGCAAATCCAGAATAATAAATACATATCCCTTGTTCTAGTTTTAGCTCTCTTTTATCTATTTCTTTTAATATTACGCTCTCTAAGGTTTCATCTTCATCATATGGAATAGATATGTGTTCCAATAAATTGATTTTTTTAACTCTTTCACTGCTTTTATAAAGGTCCTTTTCAACTTCATCAAAGTTATAGAATAAGTATTTTCTTATTGCAAATATAGCAGCAATGGATAGTATTCCAACTAAATTTTCAAGTGCAGTACCGTGCTCTGTTATTATTTGTTTAGCAATTGAAAATAGTATAACTTCTATTACTGTAGCAGGAGTGTGTTTGCAAAGCATTTTTACAAATTCAATTAAGATTACTAATTGAAAAATAGTATTTAAGTAAGTAGTAAAGAAATCTATATCATTACTATTTAAGATAAATAGTTTTAATTTAGAGATCAAAAGTATAGATGAAATTGAAATTATCAATATAAGTAATATCCCTATAAAAATTTCTAAAACATCTGCTGCTTTAAGTAGTTTTTCTTTTATGTGTTTTTTCATTTGTACCTCCTGTAAAATAATTTGCTTAAGCTTATTATTGCGATTTATTATACTTTTTATTTGTGCGTCGTTGCATTAGTTATATATTATTGATATAATATATCATGCAAAGTATATTATAAACTTGTTAAGATTGTTATAATTATGGGATAATTTTATATTTAAATGAAAGAATAACTAATTCATTCATATCTTAAAACTTTATAAAATGGGAGATAATGTATATGAAAGAATTTAGTATTAGCACAAGTGTCTATTTTGGAGAAGGCTCTTTAGATAGACTAAAAGAAATTAAGAATAAAAGAGTACTAATTGTATGCGATAAATTCATGGAAACTTCAGGTATGGCTGCTAAGATACAACAAAAACTTGTTGATTGTGAAGTAGCTATATATAGTGATATTGTACCTGATCCATCTGTGGAAGTTGTTGCTGCTGGTATTCAAAAGCTGCAAAGTTGTAATGCACAGATTATGATTGCTCTTGGTGGAGGCTCATCAATCGATGGAGCTAAGGCCATGAAAGAATACTCAAAAAGAATTAATGGGGGAACTTCTTCTATTGAAGAGTTCTATGCTATACCTACTACAAGTGGTACAGGTTCTGAGGTAACTGAATATGCAGTAATTACTAATAAACAAGAAGGGTTAAAACATGCGCTTGCAGATAAATCTCTTCTTCCTACGGTAGCTATTCTTGATCCTGAGCTTGTAAAATCCGTACCAAAATCTATAACTGCGGATACAGGAATGGATGTAATTACACATGCTATAGAGGCATATGTTTCAAAGACTGCTACTGATTTCTCTGATGCCCTTGCAGAAAAAGCTCTTACTTTAGCTTTTAGATTTTTACCACAGGCTTATGCTGATGGAAATGATATAGTAGCAAGAGAAAAACTTCACAATGCATCATGTCTTGCTGGTATGGCGTTTAATGCAGCTGGACTTGGAATTTGCCATAGTTTAGCTCACGCTGTTGGTGGAAAATTACATGTTTCTCATGGAAGAAGTAACGCAATGATACTTCCACATGTAATTGAATATAATGCCAATTTGAGTAAAAACGCTTTTAATGCTGAATATGATTTAGCATCTAAAAAATATCAAAGACTTGCAAAATTATTGAACTTACATGCACCAAATGTAAATATTGGTGTTAATAATCTAGTTAGAAGCATTATAGAACTTCAAAAGACATTAATGATTCCAACAACATTAAAAGAACAAGGTGTTGATATGAATTTAGTTGAGGCATCAAAAGAAGAAATTATTAATGCAGCTCTTAAGGATATCTGTACAGCATCTAATCCTAGAGAAGTAACATGTGAAGACTTATCAAAAGTTTTGGAAAAAATATTAGGATAAAATATTGTGTTTTAACCACTCATTAATGGGTGGTTTTTATTTTTTTTATTTGATTTTTCAGAAAAATAGTTGAGAAATTATATCAAATAAAATATAATAGAATTTAAAATATAACAAAAGAAGGGAGAATTAATATGGAAGGTGAATTATATTCAATAGGCAAAGTGGAAGAGATTTGCAAAATAACGAAAAAAGCACTGAGATATTATGATAAAATGGATTTACTATCTCCTGATAAAATAGCAGATGAAAGCGGTTACAGATATTACAGTAAGAAAAATTTATTACTTGTGCCAATGATAAAATATTATAAACAAAGTGGATTTAAGTTAGAAGAAATGAAAGCTTTCTTAAAAGGCACAACATATGACTTCTTTGATGAAAGTTTTAGAAAAAAGATTGAAGAATTAAAAGAACATGAGAAGGAAATAAATTTAAAAATAAGGTCGGTTAAAGATTGGCGGGATCTTATAGTTGAGGCAAAGATGGTAATTGAAAACAATGTCTGTGACGTTGCTATAAAATACATAGATGACAACACCTTAATCTTTTTAGATCAAGATTTTAAATATGATTATATGGATTCTATAATTAATATAGAGTTTAATAATTACATTGATAGAATTAATAATGCAATAACAGGTCCTGTAATTATACGTTTCCCATCTTTCGAGGATAAAATAAATGGAGAATGTAGGCGGATGAAAATAATGCAGGAACCAATTTTAAAATGTAAAGAGGAAGAAAGTATTGGATTTGGTGGATGGATGGCAGCTGCCTGTTATCATATAGGAACTCATGAAACAATCGATAAAACATATAAAAAAATGCAAGAGTGGACGAAAGAGCATGGTTATATATGTTCTAAAGAATCCTATGAAAGATATGTAACTGACTATTGGACAACTAAAAATGCGGATCAATATGTGACGGAAATTTTGATTAAAGTCAGAAGGAAAAGGTGATTTTATGTAAGAAGTACTCAGTTCATCCTATAGTTATAAGTTATAGTGCATAACAAACTACAGGATTTTAATGGTGTAAAAGTTACTAAAAATTCTTAGCTCGCAATTAGCGAGCTTTTTTTATATATAAATTTAAATAAAATTAGTAAATTTACACTAATATAATTTTCAATTTTGAATAATTCTAATGTAAAGGATTTAGTAATTATTTTATTTTAATTTTTTAATATACTATTTTATGTATTTTTATTAATTTCATTATGATGATAACGTTAACCATAGGGGAAGGTATGAATGGTTAATAAAACCAATAATGGAATAATAAACTGGTGTGTTAAATAAAAAACACACTCATTGTTTTTACAAATTAAGTTTATATTAGTTTAAATTGATGCATATATGAACTGAAAAACTGGCACAAATAGCTTAATAGATGACTTTTACTATTTGTTAAGTTAGTTGTTTAATCTTATTTAAATATTTTAAAGAAATTTGTGTTGACTTTACCCCGTGGGTAAGGGAATACAATTTAGTTGAGAATAAAATATCAATAAGATATAAAATGAAAAGTTATTCAAAGGTTTAAAAATAAAATATCCCAAATCATAACAATGTAACAATATAACATGATATTCTTTATAAGTTTTTATTTAGTAATATAAATTTGCAAAGTCATTATTCAAAAAATTAATAAACGGAGGGAGACTTATTTTATGGGGGATGTTTCAAAAAATGTAAGCTTGGAAGCGATTTCTGAAAAAAACAAGTTATCATCTAATTTTCTTAAAAAAGGTATTTCAATTGCTCTTTTTTCAGGTCTTATGTATGGGTTCTATTCAGCGTTCTTGACCTTAGGAATGACAAAGGGAGTTTGGGGCGACTGGTACGGTGCTAATACAGCAGGTTTATCAGCAGTGGTAATTACGTATGTACTGGGAGCTCTTGGCAGCGCTGTAAACGATACATGTAGTGCTGTATGGGCAATAATTTATGCAACGGTTAGAGGTAAACTTGGAGATTTCTTTAGGTGTATTAAAACTAAACCGGGTGCCGTAATGATATTAGCAGCTCTTATAGGGGGACCAATTTCAAGTACAGCTTTTGTTGTAGCTTTACAAATGGCAGGTTCAATTGTTATTCCTATTACTGCTCTTTGCCCAGCTATCGGTGCTATTTTAGGAAGAATATTATTTAAACAAAAATTAGACAAACGTATGATGGGCGGTATCGCAATCTGCGTTATATCAAGTTTTATGATTGGTAGTACTAGTATTGGTGGAGATGCACCAGCTGGAATGTTTCTTGGAATTTGTATTGCATTTATTGCAGCACTAGGATGGGGATTTGAAGGCTGTGTAGCTGGATATGGTACATCTATGATTGATTCAGAGATTGGTATTACAATTCGTCAAGCAACATCTGGACTTTCAAACTTAATAATATTAGTACCTATATTCGGTATGATATTTGGTGATGGAATTAAATTTTCAACTGACTTAGTTTTTCAAGCATTTACAAGTGGTCCTTCAATTATATGGTTTGCTGTAAGTGGTCTTTGCGCTTTTGTTTCATACATGAGCTGGTATAACGGTAACAGTATGTGTGGTGCTGCTCTTGGTATGGCTTGCAATGGTACATATTCATTCTGGGGTCCATTCTGCTGCTGGATAATTCTTGGAGTACTAGGCGGTATGGAAGGTTGGGCATTACCTCCAATCGTTTGGATTTCTGCAGTATTAATGATGTTCGGTATCCTTGTAATAGCTATGAATCCAATGGATTTATTCAGAAAAAAGGGGGTAACAGGTAATGAAGCCGCTTAATTACGCAATTCTAAAATATTTTACAAAAGTTAACGAGGCTTGTGCTAATGATGTTATAAATGCTTTAAAAGGTGAATACGGTAATTTTAAGGCTTTGAATAAAAACGCCATAATAACAGCTTTAATGACTGCAGAAGCAAATGGTCTTATTGAGGAAACAAGATTTGAATTAGATAAAAGTGGTGAGTTAAACGTTTATTATCATGCTCACGAAGATGGTGCTGCCACAATAAACAAATATATAAGAGACTAATAAAGATTTGATTTATTAAAAGACTCATTACGATAATTCAAATTTTATAGAGGTTAGTCGTACTTATTATTAATATACAAAAGATGTTCTTAATTGAAAGGAGTTTTAT
>DAMAVY010000027.1:0-15040 GCA_032077725.1 Clostridium sp.
TATTTAATATATATACAACTTCAAAAATAATTGAAAATAAAAAGTATGGGATCATAATATGTTGGAATTTTCTTTTAAAATAACATTTGAAATTATCCTCATTCCTGATTACAGCAAAAAAGCCTGCTGCTAAAAAAAATAAAGGAACATGATATTGAAAAACGAAAGGATATAATTTCCCTGCACTTTCCCCAAAATGACCTAAATATATTGCGATAATACCTAATGCTTTAAGTACATCAACCCATTCATATCTGTATTTCTTAACTTCCGAATTCATACCTTCGTCCATAGTTCACCTCTTAATTTTACTTTTAACTTTTAGAACTAGATAAATGATTATATTTAAATTAACATGAGAAGAATCGCACTTGCTTAGCTAATCTATCACTAACTAACATATATTCATACGTTCGATTTCTAAAAACATAGTAAACTATAGCACTAATTGTATTTATATTCAATGTTTACTATTAATTCTTACATATTTGTAGTCTATCTGACTACATGTTTCTAATATTTATTTAGCATTTTCTTATTTATCACTTGTAATAAATTGCACCCTTAAAAAATCTCGGCCTATTGTTATTAGATTATTACATTACAGTTATTTTCCGTTTCTCAGTAATCCAACCCTTGGCAACAGCATTATCTAAAGCTCGTTCTGTTAATATTTCTACCTCAGATTCACTAAATCCCAAACCCAGAGCTTTTCTATACATTGCTTCATAACTATTATCCAAGCCATCTATTATTGCCATTTTATCTCTTATTACACAATATTTTACTTTATCTCTCCTAGTATAATAAAAACATAAAATATTTATTGTTTCTGTTGCTCCATTATCTACTTTAGTCCACAAGATATCTAATGCATTTTCTGTTGAATTAGTTATACCTGTTCTTAAATAATCTGCATTTGTTACCCCACATAATAGTCTAGCATAATCATGTGTTACTCTTATATTTCCATTTAATCCATTAAGACAAGATTGTGTTAGTGGACTAGTAACTACATAACCATGTGAAAACTTAGTAGTATAATTAATAGACATCATAACTATTATAAGTTTTGGTTTTCACAAAACTCCAGTGACAGATTGTGTTCCAACAATAGACGCATCTCTTGCAATGTTTATTCTTTGGGTTTTTGAAGCCAAAGTTTTAAATGCCACAATATCCACCGATTATTGAGCATTTTCCAATTTTTATTCCAGATAATATTGTAACATTGGCTCCAATTCATACATAATCTTCAACTATTATTTTCTCATTTTTAATTAGCTTGCTTTTTACATATTCAAAGTTGCATAATTTATCTGGATTATTTGGTGATGACTCAACTACAAAAGTTACATTTAGAGCAATTTATGTATTATTACCTATTTCAATCATATATTGCTCTTTTTTTCACCTATAGTAACCTTCATACCTAAATTAGCATAAGTGTTCTATCCCATGTATACACCTAACTCATTAAAATAAAGTTTTCTAATTCTTGCATCTGGATAATAATTAGAAAAAATTTATTAAATCTCATTGGCATAACATCAACATTTTTCATTAAAACTTATAAATAAATTCATCAAAATAATCTAACATTGATTTCGTATTGTCGCCCATGATATCACACTCCGCTGATTTTATATTCTTTATAAAATGTTTTATTAAGTGAGTATATTGTACCAAACCCCTCTTTAAATTCTGCTAGATTATTATTTAAAATTTTCCCGTGGTTTTCTGTGCTAATTCCAAAAGAAAAATATTCAAATCCTTTTTCTTTAGCTATTTCTATTAAATTTGTATCCAAAAAGTTCATAGGATACATTTTTAAATATTTTGAGTCTGCGGCTAAATATTGAGTATGAAATACTTTACTTCCAAATTTAAATACCATGCTTCCAGCAATCAAAATATCATCTTGGAAAACTCCATAAAAATCTACAATATCTTTTAATCTATTTTCTTTAAAATCAATTAATTCTTCTAAGCTATGAACTGGTTTAGAATCAAATTTATTTAAATTACCACATAGTATATTGTAAAATAATTCAATTTCATTTATCGTAGTTAACTCTTTAAATTCTAAGTTGTTTTTTAGTGAGTATTTATAATCTCTTCTTCTGCTTGCTGTAAAATTCGATATTACATCCTCTTTATATTCTTTAAAATCTATATGAAAACTAATTTCATCATAAGATAAATAATTATCTTTAAATAAAAAATAATTAATTAAGTTTACATTTCCGTTTGAAAATATATCACTTGTATTTTTAAGAACGATTTTATTATATTTATTCTCATTTAGATAATTATTTAGAACTTGAATTATATTCTCTACATGTTCAATATTATTAAATGATTTATTTATTATAATTCCACCAAATGTACTACCTAAATGTGAGTAAAGTATTTTTTTTTCATCTTCATATATTGTACATGCTGGAATTACTGCTATTATTGTATTATCACCTTTAAACACAATTAAAGAATTATCCTTAAATCTATCCTTAGGATGGTAATTCAAAAAATTTCTTGTTTGAAGGAAAGTACCATTAATCGAATTATTTAATACAAATTTATCCCATTTTTCTTCAAATTTGTCATTATATTGTTCTATTCTTAATAACATATATCTACAACACATCCTTAACTATGAAATCATTAAATAAAATATATTTAATACTATACTATTTTATTTGTACATACTTTCATAATATTTTCTATAATCGCCTGATGTTACATTCTTCATCCAATGTTTATTATCTAGATACCAATTAATAGTCTTAACTATCCCTACTTCAAATGTAGTCTCTGGATACCATCCTAATTCATTTTTAATCTTAGTTGGATCTATTCCATATCTTCTATCATGGCCTTTTCTATCTTCAACATACTTCTTTAAAGTGTCTGTTATCTCCTTGTCTACATTTTTATTTAAATAAGTTATAACTGTATCTATTATTTGAATATTAGTTCTTTCATTATGACCACCGACATTATATACTTCACCAAGTCTACCATTGTTTATAACCATATCTATAGCCTTACAATGATCTTCAACGTATAACCAATCTCTTATATTCATTCCATCACCGTAGATTGGTAAATCCTTATGTTTCAAGCAATTGTTTATAAGCAGTGGTATTAATTTCTCAGGAAATTGGAATGGTCCATAATTATTTGAACATCTTGTAATATTAACTGGCATGTTATATGTATCTGCATAAGCCTTAACCATTAAATCAGATCCTGTCTTACTAGATGAATAAGGACTATGTGGATCAAGTGGCGTAATTTCAGTAAAAAATCCTGTTTCTCCCAGCGAACCATAAACTTCATCTGTTGAAACATGATGGAATTTAACTCCTTCTTTCCATCCTGTTTCAGTTTCCCATGCATTTTTTGCACAGTTTAATATGTTTACAGTTCCTAACACATTTGTTTTTACAAATAGTTCAGGTTCCCTTATACTTCTATCCACATGAGATTCTGCTGCAAAGTGAACTACATAGTCTATATTATACTTTTTAAATAATGATTCTACTAATTCCTTGTCACATATATCCCCTTGAACAAATATGTGTCTTTCATCATGTTCTATTGATTTTAAATTTTCTAAGTTTCCTGCATAAGTTAACTTGTCTAAATTAATTATTTTAATATTCCTATATTTATCTAGCATGTATAGAACAAAATTTGATCCTATAAATCCAGATCAACCCGTAACTAACTAAGTCTTCATCAAGTATCCCACCTTTATTTTACTCTTTCATAATATCCATTAAGTATTTACCATAATTACTCTTCATTAATGGTTCTGCAAGTTTTAATAAATCATCCTTGCTTATCCACTTTTGTTTATACGCAATTTCTTCTAATGAAGCTATATATGTTCCTTGTGTACTTTGTACTGCTTCAACAAAGTTTGATGCTTTAAGCATTGACTCATGTGTACCTGTATCAAGCCATGCCATCCCTCTACCTAAAAGATTAACCTTTAACTTGTTTTGTTTCATATATACTTTATTCAAATCTGTAATTTCGAGCTCACCTCTATGAGATGGCTTTAATTCTTTTGCCCTTTTAACTACTGAATTATCATAAAAATACAATCCCGGTACTGCATAATGTGATCTTGGTTCTTTGGGTTTTTCTTCCAATGATAAAACATTTCCTTCTTTATCAAATCCAACTACTCCAAACGCCCTTGGATCCTGTACATAATAACCAAATATCACTGCGCCTTCTTTTAATGATGATGCTTCCTTTAAATGTTCAGATAATCCTTGACCCCAAAATATATTATCACCTAAAATCATAGCAACGTTATCGTCTCCGATAAATTCTTCCCCAATTATAAATGCCTCAGCTAAGCCATTTGGTTGCTCTTGAATTGCATATTGAATATTTAATCCAAATTCTGAACCATCTCTAAATAATTCTTCAAAATTAACAATATCCCTCGGTGTGGATATTATTAATATTTCTCTTATTCCAGCTAACATTAAAACAGACATAGGATAGTAAATCATAGGTTTGTCATATATTGGTACTATCTGTTTAGAAATGGATTTTGTTACAGGATATAATCTAGTTCCTGATCCTCCTGCTAAAATAATTCCTTTCATAACTCCTCCTTATAAGATATACATTTTTATCTTCTACCTAGTATATCTTTTACTCTTTATCATTCTTAATTTTGTATGAATAACTGAAAACGAAAGGTATCTCGTTATTTTTCCTAAAGTGTAATAAAACTTACCGCTACCCATACCTTCAATTTTCATTGCCAATACTCTGATTAATACATTATAAATAGATACAAACATTTTTTCTTTACTTAACCTAGGGATAATCTCATCAAATGAAAAAGAAATATAATTTTCTGTATGCAAAGATTTCCTTTTGGTTCCAAATAGCGCTGTATTCATATCTGGAGTCCTAACTCTATACTTTGCAACACAAGTATCTACGGAATTAATTTTATATCCCATTGATAAAACTTTAACTGCAAATGGATAATCTTCCATCATCTTATATTTTTCATCATATAATCCTATATTAAACATAAACTCTCTTCTAATAAAAAGACTTGTAGTTGGTAAAGAATATTCTTGTAGCAAACTCTTATATTGGTTATTTAAATCTAATTTCATGAATTCACTAGCAACTTTTTCCCCAATTGTGAGCTTATTTTCATATTTTTTATCTCCATTTGTAGTAAAGGGTATTACCACACCATATGCAAATTCTAAATTATTACTCATACAAAAGTTAAGTAAATCTTCTATACAATTTTCTAGCAGAATATCATCTCCTGCTATAAGCTTAATATAATCACCATTACTTTTTAATATTCCTCTATTGCAATTCATAGTAATACCAGTATTATTTTCAGGTTCAACTATAGTGCATTTTATAAATCTATCTTTATTTGCTTCAATCCATGTCTTTGCTATGTTAATTGTTTCATCAGTAGACTTGTCATCAGATATTATAAGTTCAATATCCTTGTATGTTTGATTCTTTATACTTTCAAGAGTTTCTAATAAGTATTCTGCAGAATTATATGTAATTACTCCAACACTTACAACAACTTTTTCTTCCATATTTCCTCCTAATCACAGTCTAAATACTATATTTTTCTTTTGAATAATATCCCTTGTTTCTCAAAATTAGTATTGTAGATAATAGTATACCAATATTTGTAAATTCATTATTTCCAACAATACTGCCTTTTATATTAACAACTATAAAAGTGGTTATTAACATTATGGCAATAAACATATTAAATTTATATCTTCTATTAAATGCTTTATAATAATAATTTATAAATGCTCCATAAGAAATTACTATATAAATTATTCCCCCAAACCATATATCGTTTATATATCCTATATCTGAACGCATTCCAGTACCTAATGAAAATATATCCCTTCCAGTTCCAAAGATCATATCTTTCAGCTCTGGGAATCTTATAAAACTTCCAAATAAGAATTCAAAAGTTCCGGTCTTTTTGCCTTTAAATAAATTAATTATTTCATGTACAAATTGCATAATCCATTGTACTGTACTATTTCCCGAAATAAAAATTATACTTAAAATTGTTATTCCTACTATAATTGCTGATGCTATTATAATTGGTTTAATATTTCTTTTTATCTTTTCCTTACATGTAATAATTATAATTATTACACCACATACAAATACTACAATACCAATTCTAGCATTAACAACGGAGGATAATATTAAAAAAGGAGTAAATATTATATACTTCACATCTTTTTCAATAGCTAAAAATAATGATATTGAAGCTAATACAGCTTGAACTATAGGCATTGTGAAAAGCAAAGCTACTGATATCCCGTTAATTCTATGATTCGTCAGTCCCAAAAGAGTCTCTTTAGACATTAGATTTGTTACATTCTGTTCTATCATCTGTCCCATATATATATCTACTGCTAATTGTTTTACAATTGGTACAAACAAACATAATACTGAAATAATTGCCTGTATACTTCCAACTATTAATAAAGTATCAATTATTTTATCTATATTATATTTTTCTCTCATAAAATAAGAACAAATAAAAACAGTACAAATAGACACTTCAATAAATATCAATACATGTTTATAAATATAATTCCAATCACCGTTTTTTATTAAAACAATAATTGACACATATACTAACACTAAAGCTACAGGTATCATATACATTTTAATTGAATTATTAAATATTTCAATTATCGTTTTTCTATACATGAGAGCCAATGCTATTAATGAAAATAAAGTTAATATATGCATTAGATTTATAGGAAATATTGGCGGAAAATATATAAACATAAATAAATAGATTATTATAAAAGCTCCTTTTAAAAATTTCATTTTTTCACCTCAACATTCTTATTACTTTCATTGATAAAATCAACAATTTTCCCACCTTGTACTTCCCAAGTTTTATTACTTTTAATAAATTCTTTTGCACTAATTCCTATCTTTTCCCTTATCGATTGTGGCATCTCAAAAAAGTCAATTATCGATTTAGCAATACCCTCTGAAGTTTCTTCTTCTATGAATAATAAATGCTCAAAATATTCTTCTCCGATTCCATTCAATTTAGTTGTTAAAACTGGGGTTCCACTACACATGTATTCTATTAATTTTGATGGGAATGTCATTTTGCTAATTTTAGTATTTGTTGGTCTTGGGTTTATTAATAAATCTGCTATTCCTTGAGCATTTCTTACTTCATAATTATCTTTTAGTCCACAAAACACAATATTTTCATTTAATTTAACTTCACTTTTTATATATTCTTCAAGATGTCCACTCCCATAAATAAATAATTTATAATTTTTATCTTTAATTTTGTTAAATGCTTGGATTAAAATTTTAATGCCATTGTATTCAGTTAAAGCACCTGAAAATACAATTTTCTTTTCATTTAAATCAATTTTACTTTCATTAGTTTTTGTAATTTCATCATTGTTTATTGCACCCTCCATAATCATAAATCTATTTTTATAATTATATTCTTTTATTACATACTTATTTAATACTATCATTGAGCCAAATAAGTTAATAATATATTTAATAAATTTATTTTCCACATTACCAAGCCAGCTCTTTATACCCTTTAACTCAACCGCTATTGGTGGGTCTGCTAATATGCATATGCACTTTACATTGCTAAATTTAGAAATTAATAATATTGGTATTGATGTTATAACATAAGAATTATAAACAAATATAGTTCTCTTTTCCTTGTGATTTCTTAACGTCCATTTTAAGCAGTTAAATAGAACACTGATCATCTGTGTAACTTGCTTTATTAAAAATATATTTGTAAACCCTATTTGTAATACTTTAATATTATTATTAATTAATCTAATCTTCTTTTTTATAATAATTTTTTTCTCTAACGGATATCTCGCTATAGGTAATACTGTGATTATATCCAAATCATCCTTATAGAATTTTTTTAATCCACCTATTAATCCATTTTCCATCTTGGCACCAGCAATTGATGGACCTTTAAATTTATTACAATCATTAATATTGATTGCGTATCCTAAATATAATACTTTCATAGTAAACCTCTACTCCATATTTTAATGTCTTTATCCATCTATAGGCATTTATAAAAATCGATAGTTTTTCTAAATATATCAACCTTATTATAAAATTTATTTACTCTATTAATGCAATTCTCTGAATAATATTCCTTTGTTTTCTCTTGGATTTGTTTTATTTTTATTTCTATTTCTTCAACATTACCTTTATCTACTATATAACCGCACCCTTCGTCAACTAGCTCTGGACTTGCAGTGCAGTTATAAACAATTACTGGAGTTCCGCATGCCATTGCTTCTACAGTTACTAATCCAAAAGTTTCTTCAACAGATGTATTAATAAATACATCCGCTGTAGAATATAAGTCTCTTAACTCACTAATATCATCTGTTCTTTTTATTCCTATCATATTAGAAGTTAATTTACTTATTTGTTTATCATCTAGTCCAATTAATACTATACGATAGTCCTTATCAATTAATTTTGACAGCTTAATAAAATCATCAAGGCCTTTTCTTTTATCCCATACTGTAGCTATCCCTAAAATCACTTTTTTATCTTCTAATAAATATTTTTTTCTAACATTACTTTCAGTTTTTCTAAATACTGATAAATCTATTCCGTTATTGATTACATTAATTGGGTATTTCCCTAAAAAAGAATCTTTTACTACTCCAGCTAGCCATTCTGATGGAGTTATAATTGTCATATTTTTTACTGACGTAAATATCCGTTTTTTCTCTTCATAGTTTAATTTTGAGTTATCCAATAAAACACTTGATGGGTATTCTTTTTTCTGTACACATTCACTACATCCATCTTTCCATCTATCGCAGCCTGCATAATCAAAGTAAGCACAATGTCCTGTAAATGCCCAACAATCATGCAATGTCCATACCACTGGCTTATTTGACTTTCTTAAATAATCAAATAACAATTCAATGTTAATGTAATATCCATGAATGTTATGTAGGTGAATCACATCTGGGTTATACTCTTCAACCTTTTTAAGAAAATCCACAGTTGCTTTAGTAGATCCAAATCCATGTTTGTCAAAAATCCTAGTTTTTGCTACATGAATATAATTATCTAAATCAGTACCTATTTTAATAGATTTTATACCTTCCGGAGCAGTGCCACGACCATAAGCGATTACACATTCATGCCCTTGTTCTTCTAGTACCTTATATAAATCCGTAGCAATTCTTCCTGTACTTCCTACACCACAAACAGAATTTATCTGTAAAACTTTCATATTACTTTCTCCATATAAATTTATTTATCACTGATGTATACCCTTGAATTACATTTACAACCTTAATAGACACATTTACATCAGTGTAATCATGTACTTTAACTGTTTCTTCTCCAAGCTCTTTTTGCTTTATAATTATTTCCATTGCTTGAGTTATACTATCAAAAGTTATACCTCCAAGAACTATGGAACCTTTATCTATAGCTTCTGGTCTTTCAGTACTTGTTCTTATTGATACTGCTGGGAATCCCATTATATTTGATTCTTCAGCTAGTGAACCACTGTCAGATAGAACACAGAATGCATCCTTTTGAAGTTTATTATAATCATAGAAACCAAATGGTTTTAATTGTCTAATATTCTCATGGAACTTGATACCTTTTGCTTCAATTCTCTTCCAGCTTCTTGGATGAGTTGAATAAATAACTGGCATATTATATTCTTCTGCTATGGCATTTAATGCATCAGTTATACTTTTAAAGTTCTCATCATTATCAATATTTTCTTCTCTATGAGCACTTACTAATATGTATTTTCCGATTTCTAGTCCTAATCTTTCAAGAACATCACTTTCATCGATTTTAGACATGTATCTTTTAAATACTTCTGGAAGTGGTGAACCTGTTACAAAGGTATATTCTTTTCTCATTCCTTCAGATAATAAATATCTTCTTGCATGCTCTGTATATGCTAAATTAACGTCACTTGTACAGTCTACAATTCTTCTATTTATCTCCTCTGGTACGTTTTGATCAAAGCATCTGTTTCCTGCTTCCATGTGGAATACAGGTATTTTTAGTCTTTTAGCAGCTATGGCACTTAGGCAACTATTAGTATCTCCTAATATTAAAATTGCATCTGGGCACTCCTTAACTAATATCTTATAGCTTTCTGCTATGATATTTCCCATAGTCTCTCCTAGGTCACTTCCTACTACTCCTAAGAAGTAATTTGGCTCTCTAAGCTCTAATTCCTTAAAGAAAACATCATTTAGAGTATAGTCCCAGTTTTGTCCTGTATGAACTAATATATGATCAAAGTATTCATCACACTTTTTAATTGTTTCCGCAAGTCTAATTATTTCTGGTCTTGTGCCAACTATTGTCATTACTTTTAACTTTTTCATTACTATACCTCCAAGTAAATTGTATCTGGAATTTGAGGATCAAAAACTTCATTAACCCACATTATAGTTACCATATCTGTATCTCCAGTGTTAACGATACTATGAGTGTATCCTACTGGAATATCTACAACTTCAAGTTTCTCTCCACTAACTTTATATTCTATTATTTCTTCATTATTTATTTTTCTAAATCTTATAACCCCAGTTCCACTAACTACAAGGAATTTTTCATTCTTTGTATGATGCCAATGGTTTCCCTTTGTTATACCTGGTTTTGCTACATTTACAGAAACTTGACCTCTATCTGGGCTCTTTAAAAACTCAGTAAAAGAGCCCCTATTGTCCACATTCATTTTTAGTGGATAGCTAAATTCACTTTCAGGTAAATAGCTAAGATAGGTGCTATATAATTTCTTAGTAAACTCATCTTTCATATCTGGAACCATTAAGTTCTTTCTACTTTCCTTAAAAGAATTTAGTAATTCTACAATTCTTCCTAAAGTAACTTTATGCTCTACATCTACAGAAACATATCCACTTACTTTACTGCCTGCTTTCATTGATTCTATTATGCATCTAACTACATCATCAATATAATCTAGTGTCATTTCTTTACTAGGATCAGATACCCATACTTCCTCACCTGTAGCTATATTATTACAGAAAGTTGCTACTGCAGAGTTATAGTTTGGTCTACACCATTTACCAAATACATTTGATAATCTATAAACGACCGTTCTTGCTCCAGTTTTTTCACTATATTTAAATAACTCTTCTTCAGCTAACTTCTTACTTTGTCCATAAGCATTATCAAGTTCAGCTTGAATTGAAGAAGTTATTAAAATTGGAGTAGTTTTTTTATTTTCTATTAGAAGATTTATTATATCCCCTGTTAATCCTGAGTTTCCTTTAAAGAATTCTTCCTCATTTTTAGGTCTATTTATTCCAGCTAAATGAAATATGAAATCAGAAGATAATATTCCCTCAGTTAATTCTTCTTTTGAATTATCCTTGTCTATAGAAATAATTTCATATTCACCTAATTCTTTTAATTTTTCCACTAAGTTTTTACCTATAAATCCACATGCTCCTGTTACTAAAACTCTCACTATTTATTCCTCCAAGCTTCCACTTCTTCTTTAATATAATCTAATGTTAAAAGCTTTTCTTTTATTTGTTCAACGGTAAGTAGCTCTGTGTTGTTAGAATTATATTCTTCTAGTTTTGTTCTTCCTTCTTCACCATCTGTGAAGTACTTGTCGTAGTTTAAGTCTCTTTTATCTGCTGGAACTCTATAAAATCCTCCCATATCCATGGCATGAGCACATTCTTCGTTAGTTAAAAGTGTTTCATACATCTTTTCTCCATGACGAATTCCAATAATTTTTGTTTCACTTTCAACTCCAAATAATTCTTTTACAGCTTGTGCTAAATCTCCTATAGTACTAGCCGGAGCCTTTTGCACCATAATATCTCCACTTTCAGCATTTTCAAAAGCAAAAAGTACAAGTTCCACTGCTTCTTCTAGTGTCATTAAGTATCTTGTCATATCTCCATCTGTTATGGTAAGTGGTTTGTTGCTTTTTATCTGCTCCACAAATAGAGGAACAACTGAACCTCTAGAACATAAAACATTTCCGTAACGTGTTCCACATATCATAGTTTTCTTTGGAGAAACGGTTCTTGCTTTAGCTACAAATACCTTTTCCATCATAGCTTTTGAAGTACCCATAGCATTTACAGGATAAGCTGCCTTATCAGTAGATAGGCATATAACTTTTTTTACTCCTGCTTCGATAGCTGCTGTTAGCACATTATCAGTACCAATAACATTAGTCTTTACCGCCTCAAGAGGGAAGAACTCACAACTTGGAACTTGTTTTAGTGCAGCTGCATGGAACACATAATCCACATCAAACATAGCACCTTTTATGCTTTGTATATCCCTTACGTCACCTATGTAAAATTTAATTTTGCTATTGTTATATTTTTTTCTCATATCATCTTGTTTTTTTTCATCTCTAGAAAAAATACGTATTTCCCCTATATCTGTGTTTAAAAATCTATCCAGCACTGCATTTCCAAATGAGCCTGTTCCCCCTGTGATTAATAAAACTTTATTTTTGAACATATTAATACGCCTCCTATTGTAACTTTTCCTAATTAAACTTTTATTTTATTATGTTATTCAACTGTTTTAACAATTTTTCTCTTGTAAAATTATTATTAAAAAACTCTCGACCATTAGTTCCGAGTTTATTTCTTCCTTCTTCAGACATATTATATAGAGCAATTACATTTTCATATAACTTCTCATAGTCCTCTGCTTCTCCTACCAGTCCAGAGGAGCTTTCTTCTATTACACGTTTTCCTTCTCCACTAATTGAAGCAATTATAGGTTTTCCCGAAGCCATATAGGATTGAACTTTAGCTGGCAATGTAACCGTTAGTATTCCTTCACTTTTCAAAGTTACTATTAACCCATGAGACTTACTATAATACATAGGCATTTCCCCTACAGGTTTTCTACCTGGTAATAATACTGTATCTTCTAGTCCATATTCCTTCACTAAACTCTTTATATTTTCAAACTCACTGCCATCTCCAACAATATTCCACTTTATATCTTTATTATCTTTACATAGATTAGCAGCCTTAACTATAGTGTCAACGCTTTGGGCTTTTCCAATATTTCCAGCAAAGGTAACTATAAAATCTCGTTCTTCTTCATTATTTTCTATTTCTACTTTATTCGTATATAAATCTTCTGCCCATTGCGGAAAATAAATGACTTTACTTTCATCAACCCCACTTGTACATAAAATATCTTTAAATCCCCTTGAACTTATAAGTATTTTATCAAAACACTTATAAATTGAAGTACAAACCTTTTTAAATGTTTTCCTTACTTTTTCATTATTTATAGGTACAATTGTATAGAAGGTTTCAGGCCATATATCTTGTATATAAATATATGAGGATACCTTCTTAATCTTAGAATAAATAATTGCTGGAATTGCAGCAGTAATGGGTGAGGTTTGAAACATAAATACCCTATCATACTTTTTAAACAACATAAAGAGTATCCTTATAGATGCCACTAGCATAAAGGATAAGTAGTTTAACAAAAGCATAATAGAGCTATTCTTTCCTCTCGGTATTACTGGAATTCTCCTTACCTTTATTCCTTTGTGATTTTCTTTATAAGGTCCAAAGGTAGAATATCCAGTAAAGATTTTACCGTCCGGATAATTTGGCATACCTGTTAGTACTTCAACTTCATGACCTTCATTTAGTAGTCCTTCACATATATCATTTATTCTAAACTCTTCTGGCCAAAAATACTGTGTTACTACTAAGATTTTCACTTACTAACACTCCCTGCTAATTTGTATTATGTCTTTATCAAAACTATATAGCATCCTTAACTTCTCTTCTGTCACAAACCACCTCTGTCATATCTTCCACCTTAGTTATATTGGTAGTTTCAGCCATTTCTTCTTTTCCATCTACTATTCCATCCTGTTTAAACACTTTAAGAAATGTTATAAGGAGTATCTTAATATCAAAGAAAGCACTTTGTTTCTCCATATACTCTTTCTCTAAAAAGATTTTTCTTTCTGTGGACATATGATCTCTTCCATTTATTTGGGCCCATCCGGTTAAACCTGGAACTAATCTATGAATTCCACTTTCTGTCCTTAGCCTTAACAATTCTCTTTCACTTTCATCATTAATTACAGGCCTTGGTCCTACTAAACTCATGTCACCTTTTATGATATTTAATAGTTGTGGCAATTCATCCAAACTTGTCCTTCTTAAAATCTTACCAATGGATGTAATATATTCATCTGGATTATCAAGAGAATTACTAGCTATCTCCGGTGCCTCTTCCCTCATAGATCTAAATTTATAAATTAGAAATTCTTTATTATCTTTTCCTACTCTGTATTGTTTAAACATAATAGAGCCATTATTATTAGCCTTAATTAACAAAGAAATAATTAGAAATATTGGTGATGTAAGTATAATACAGACGATACTCACCATCAAATCAAATGCCCTCTTCATTTAATTTCCTCCAATCAATACTATTGAATTTAAATTTTATGGATTTTTATTTGTTTTTTAACTATATAAGTTGTAATATTAATGATTTTTATCCCCACTATAATTATATACGACATAGTTACTTAAATAGTACATATAATTCATATCTACCAATTTCCTATATACTTTTTAAATTAATATCTAGCAAAGCATTCTAGTTAAGGAAGCCTGTCCAATATCACTTTTTCTCAAAGCTTATCTTTACTTATGTACTTTATTAATTTTATATATCTATACAAACTTTCATCGTATTTCTCTAGCTTATCTTCACTTGTAAACTTTGTTAATGGCAAATTATTTTTACCTTCACATTAACTTAAATTTCACTTTTTGTAAGTTACTCAAATAATAATATCATATTTTAGTAAACTTTGCCACATTTTTCGATATTTGATTACATATTTTTACAACGAAGTTGCTATTATCGAAATGTTAACAACTAAAATGAATGACTTCCTTGCATTAAATTTTTA
>DAMAVY010000028.1:0-14924 GCA_032077725.1 Clostridium sp.
CTTCATCTGAAAACTCTTCAGAAAATTCTTCTTTAATTTTCTTACGTTGCTGCTTTGTATCAGGACTTGTAGCTATATGTGTAGCTTGATATACGTTTTTCATTAGCTATTGCCTCCTTTAAATTTTCGTTTCTATGAAAATTTTATATTTCACAGGCATGAAAACTTACTGCAAAGCAAATAATGATTTTATTGGTATGCTATTATTATGTCTTCTTTGAAAAAAATTATGTACTTTAATATTAATTTTTTTAATTTTTTTGTTTTAAAATCACATTGTAATTTTAAATGTATATTATAATACTGTAATACTGTTTAGGAGCAAAATATGTTTATTAGAAAACCTCATGATATTAATTCTCAATATTTTCGTAGCGATGAATACTTAGAATATGACGACTTCTCTGATGAAAATTTTGAAGTTGAACCCACAAGGAGTTTCCCTACAAGAAACACGTCTCGAATTTTCCCAATTACTCCATTAATGCCAGGGCAAAACCAGGGACCTGGCGGACCTGGTGGGCAACCACCTAGACCAGGGCAAGGTGGGCCTGGCGGATTCCAGCCACCTTTCCCTGGTGGACCGGGTGGACCTGGTGGACCAGGCGGATTCCAGCCACCTTTCCCTGGAGGGCCTGGTGGACCTGGTGGGCAGCCACCTAGGCCAGGGCAAGGCCCAGGTAAGCCGCCAGGACCTCCTCCATCCAAATCACCTATGATGCCTTTTGGCGGGCCACAACAACAATTTGTATCTCCAGGTTCAATAAGACCTTGTAGATTTCAATTTGTTTATATATGGCTTAGTAACGGTAATTCATTCTGGGCATGGCTTACTAATATAGATAGAAGGACAGCTTCTGGATTTAGATGGAATGGTAGGCGTTGGGTTTACTTTGCTGTATCTTTAGATCGAATAATTTTCTTTGAATGTTATGGTTTTGGTTTCCAAAGGCAATCAGACAACGGAACGTTAAAAATGAGTAATCAAGTACTATCACCATCAGAGTTTTCACTAGAATACCCAGTTTTTGAAGGTATCAATAATGACGCAGTAGCAATTCAAATAAATGATGAAATCATCAATGTGTTAAATTCTATGTGGCTTAATGAAGTTTTACTTCCAGAAAAAATAGACTTTGTAAGGGTAGAAAGTTCCTATGAAATACCTTTAAATTCAAATGGATTAATAAGCATAGTTTTATCTCTATATACGGAGGTTAAAGGTTCTAACCAAGGTAATACAATATTTGCCTCAGTTACTGCTAATACTACAACTGGAGAGATATATGACTTCAACAACTTATTCAATCCAAATATGAATTACCCTGCTATACTAAGTAATGTTGCCATGATGAAAGCTAAAGAAATGAATGTTGAATTCACTACACCTTATGAAGGCATTACTGATCCTCAAAGATATTATTTGACACCGGAAGGACTAGTTCTCTACTATCAAGTTGATGAATATACACCAAGCACTAGTGGATTATTTAGAATTTCTATTCCTTATAACGAAATCTCCAATCTCTTACTTCCAGGAAGTCCAATAAATAATCTTATGGGAACTCAATCAACTTAAAATAGCAAAATGCTTTAACACTTATTAACTCCTCCCTTGATAAGTGCCCAATATTAAAAAATGGACTATTTCAACATAAATGTTTTGAAATAGTCCATTTCCCGTTTATCTAAGTATATGTTCACTCATATTCTAAATATGTATTGTGTAAATCAAAATATGAGTATAATATTGTTTATTTTTGTTGTATGGCATGTCATTTTACTCTATACTGCTTCTACGGTTTCACCAAGCAAATTCCGCCTTTTAACCATATAGTAAAGAATTATTACTATAATTATCCCCTTAAGCACACTACTAATACTTATGCTCCACCATACGCCATCAAGTCCTAGGATAAGCGGAGAAGATAATATCATTGAAGTTGGGACTCTAAGTCCAGTTAAAATGACGTTTGAAATAGTAGGTATGTAAGTCCTGCCGAGCCCATTAAATACACCTACAGTGGTAATCTCCATACACATGAAGAGCTGAGAATATCCGAGAATTCTTAGATAATCTTTACCTAAGCTTATAGCTTCTTCTTCTCGAATGAATATTGAAAATATATATTCTCCCCCAAAAACTAAAAGCAAAGTAGAAAACATTCCAACTACTGCTGCTATTTTTATAGTAGCTTTATATCCGCCTTTAATTCTATCATACTGTTTAGCTCCATAGTTTTGTCCTACAAAGGAACTAAGTGCTGTTGAAAAACCACTTGCTGTCATCCATGTAATTGATTCAATTTGGATTCCTACTTTTTGAACTGCTATGGCAACCTCACCTGATCCAGCTATTACTCTGGCAATCAAAATAGAAAAGACTGTAAACAAACCTTGCTGTAATCCTGACGGAAGGCCTATTTTACATATAGTTAGCATAGCTGATAAATTTGGTTTCTTAATCAATGTAAACTTCAAATATTCTTCTTTACTTCTTACAATTGAAATGATAAAACACGCCACAGCCACACCTTGAGCTCCTATAGTAGCTAGTGCTGCACCTACAACCCCTAACTCAGGAAATGGACCTATTCCAAAGATTAAAAGTGGATCAAATATAACGTTACAAACTAAACCTATAGTGTTAATTACAAAGGGTGTTTTACTGTTTCCTGCGCCATTAAATATAGCTGTAAACACCAGTAAAGAATTACTTATAACCATTCCAACTGCTATTATTCCCAAATAAGTTTCTGCTAAGGATATGACTTTTAAATCTCCTAATTGAAAAAATGATAAAAATTGTTTTCTAAATGAAAATATTATAATTCCCATTATAAGTGATAATACAATATTGATTTGTAGCGCACTTACAATGTAATTCTTAGTTGCTTTTTCATCCTTACGACCTAAACTTTGTGCAACCTTAACTTCTGTACCAACCTTTGATATCATTGCAAGAGCTACAGCTAAATTAGTAAAAAGACCTGCTGTGCCTACCGCTGCGACAGCTTCACTTCCCATACTTCCTACCCAAAGCATATTCGTTAAATTATAAGCCATTTGCGTAAATGAAGTTGCCATAATAGGAAGTGCTAATTTAACTAATTTTCCACTTATAGAACCTTCTGTTAAGTCTATTCTTTTCTCCATGATATCAAATCTCCATACTTCTATATTTGCATATAATGATCATAGATTTTCTTTTTTCTCTCTGCTGGAACTTAGAAATAATAACCTGATGGTTCTATTTTCACTCCACCTTTTATAACTTCAAAGTGTAAATGTGGTCCAGTTGACCAACCTGTTGATCCAACATTAGATATTAGTTGTCCTCCAGATACTGTTTGTCCAGCACTTACTGATAGTGAAGAGTTATGCGCATATAGCGTACTAATTTCACCATGGCTAATTACAACTACATTTCCATAACCATTCATAACACCTGCATAAGTTACAATTCCGTTCATAAGAGCATATACCGGAGCACCATACGGAGCACCTATATCAATTCCATTGTGATGCTCTTCTTTTCCTGTTATTGGACTAATTCTACTCATAAAAGGTGAAGTTATTGGGTACCTAGTTCCAGTTACTGAATACATTCCACCAGTAGATACGTTACTTGAGGATGTTTGTCCACCATTTGAAGATTGTGAACCTGTACCTCCACGAGATGCTCTTTCAGCTTCTTTTTTAGCTGTTTCTTCCATAGCTGTTATACTTGCAAAAATTTGCTGAGATTCAGCTTCATTTTCATCTAAGACAGATTGTGCTAATTCAAGATTTGCTTCAGCTTTAGCCATAAGCTCACTTTTTTCAGTCTTTTTAGCATTTACATTTTGTAAATCCTTATCCACTGAAAGTTTTGCTTCTTCCAAAGTTTTCTTTTCCTTTGTAGACTCTTCCAAATTCCCATCTAATTCTTTTTGTGAAGCTTTAAATTCACTTACTACATTATTATTAAAAGAAATCATTGTAGTTATTGTTTCAAGTTTTGAAAATAAGTCCGAGAAATCTTTAGAATCAAGTAAAACTTCTATATAGCTTGATGAGCTATTCATATACATAACTCTCATTCTTTTATCCATAACATCTTTGTTTTTTTCTACCTCTGCTTTTAGTTCAGAAGCTCTTTGCTCTAATCCCTTGATTTTCTCAGTAGATTGAGTAATTTGTGAGTTCAACACATTAATTTTGTTATTTAGCTCGTCCACCTCACCGTCTAAAGCTGAAATTTCATTAAATATGCCATCTTTGCTTTTTTCCAATTCTGAAATTTTACTTTTATTTTCTTCCATCTCAGACTTGATTTGTTCAGATTTTTCTTTTGCATTTGATAAATCATCAGCAAACACTGTGGATGAAATTATGCTACAGCTTACAAATAGCGCTGCTATAAATCTAATTTTTTTATTCATAAATTGCCTCCTATTGGTTACCGTTTATCTAATTTAATCTTTACCCTATGGTTACGCACATGTGGTAAGAATTAATTATGTAGCTCCCCCTCACATGGATCTTATGGAATAAGTTCGAAAGACTAAATCAAAGATTTAGATTCTCACTTATATTTAATGTCTACAGAATTCCTTATATATCGATGCTTTTTATTACTCTTTACGACCATATAATACTAATTCTATCAATGTCCCCCCCCCATGTCAATACAACTAGGATCCTTGGAATAAATTTCAAATTGTTATTCTCAAGGTTCTAACAAAACTTTACGGTTGCTTTTTCTATGGTTGTAACCCAAAAAGCACTAGGCTCATAATTATTAACCTAGTGCTCAAAACTTTATTCTTTTATTAATTTGATTTCCATCTTTATGCCACACTAATAGATATGCTCTGAATTTCAAAATTATAAGTTTTAAAATTCATTTATGTCGATTCCCACAATCTTCATCAAATACTTTGCATTTGTTGTAGTTGATTTGCCTTCTCTTATTTTGTAGTCAAAGTAAATTTTATTGTCTTTATAGTATTCAGAAAAGTGATAATTCTTAACTCCCTTATCTTCAGCAATACTACACAATTCTAAATCATGAGTAGTGAGAGCTCCAACAACCCCCGCCTTACTTAAATTTCTAATTACTGTATCCGCCCCAGTTATTCTATCTTTAGAATTTGTTCCTCTAAAAATTTCATCAATTAGGAAAATCATCTTTTTATCTATCTTTGCACCGTCAATAATATCCTTTATTCTAATTAGTTCTCCATAGAAAGTAGAAATCCCATTTTTCAGATCATCGGTTATTCTCATTGATGTGTATATCTTTAGTAAACTACATTCCATGTCATCGCTAAACACCGGCGCACCTATATATGCTAGAACTAAGTTTATACCTATAGTTCTTAAAAATGTAGTTTTTCCAGACATATTAGAACCTGTTATTATGAAAATATTGTTTTTCATATCTACATCATTAGTTACCCTTACATCTCTACTTATTAGCGGATGACCTAAATCTTTGGCAACTATTTTAAGCTCATTAGAATTTACCCTTGGAAAGCAGGTTGTTTCGTTAACATGCTTTAAAACAGCCAGACTCATAAGCTCTTCAATTTCACCAATATCACAAAGCCATGGTTCTATTTTACTACCATATTTCTTCTTCCATGCTTCAAGAGAAAATACACACTGGTAATCCCAAAGAAGTAATATGTTTAGTGCAAAATATAAAAATCCATTGTTTTTCTTTATATCAATTTTTCCTGCTAACTTTGATAATTTTTTAATAACTTCTAAGGAAGATTCCTTTCCCTTAAA
The DNA here is from genome assembly GCA_032077725.1 of Clostridium sp. Taxonomy (GTDB): domain Bacteria; phylum Bacillota; class Clostridia; order Clostridiales; family Clostridiaceae; genus Clostridium_J. The sequence goes on from DAMAVY010000028.1 coordinate 5,779, forward strand.
TAGTCCTTCTTGAATACTTATTAACTTTTCAGAAGTAAATTCTTGTTTTTCTATAAGATTTAAGATATTAATATATTCTTCTAAAGCTTCTCTAAAATAGCTGACGGATTCTAATACCCTATTAACTTTTAGTACAGATAAAGCCCATATACCAAGCTGAATAATTAAAAATACTGTAACCAGCCACTTTAAGTTAGATATATTAAATATAAAAATTCCTAATGAAATTGGGATGGTAACCATAGGCATTATATACAAAAGAGTTTTTATTATTTTTGCCTTTATCATTACTTGGTCATCTTCTACATAGCTTAACAATTTCTCAGGATTATTTAATTTTTCTCCTTTGCTTTTCCCTGTATACTCCATGGCCTCACATAAGTCCAAGTTATTAAATAGCTCTTCTACAGCCTCTTGTCTAAAAATTATTTCATTTTCCTCATAGTTTGGTTCTAATAGTGATTTTGCAAGGGCGTGTCTGCCCTTCCAAGTGTTAGTTATGTTAATTAGCTGAAACAATGATTCTTTTCCAACGATGTCTAAGTCCTGTGAATATCTATGTCCCTTATCACAAAATTCATTTCCAGTATCCTCAAAGCTTATCCACTCTCCTGAAATTCTCTGAAGATATCTATTATTTATTTCAATCATATCCATTGCAAATTGCAACTTAGACTTAATGGCCTTGTGATATATGACTAAAGACATAAATAACCCATAAAATAGCAGAGCAAGCCCTATGGTTATGCCTGTGATCTCACCCTTAATTATTCTATAGGTAAAATATATAGCACCTATCATTACAATTAACCTTAGATATCCAATTCTGTCATACTCTTTTCTACACTTACTAATCTCATTATTGTATTTATCTATCCTACTTAAAAACTTATCCTCAATCACGGCATTACTCCCTAATATCTTTATTTTTATGTTGTATGTATATTATATCCAATTTAACTAATTACATCAATGAATTTAAATTTTATTATATTTCAAAAATTGGAATATATTAAATGATAAAAGAAATAAATATTTACAATTTTTCACCCTTACTATATAATTGTAACTAATGTTCAATTATATAGTAGTTTACGTATAAATATTAAGGAGTTTATCATGAGTATAGTAGAAATTATTTTAATCGGAGTAGCTCTTAGCATGGATGCTGCTGCAGTATCCATGACTAATGGTATGGTTTACAAAGATGTCAACAAATCAAAAATTATTGCCATGCCTCTTTTCTTTGGATTTTTCCAGGGTTTTATGCCATTTATCGGCTATCATGCAGGTGGTGTATTTTCTGAGTTTCTCAGTAAATATTCAGGAGTACTAGTACTTATTATATTAGGTCTAATAGGTGTCAACATGTTAAAAGAAGGACTATTTCCTGATAAGGAAGATGATTCTTCAGTAGCAGACTTCACCTACAAACTTTTATTTTTTCAAGGAATTGCTACAAGTATAGATGCCTTTGCTGTTGGTATTAGCTTTAGTGCTACAAATGTAGCAATAATCCCTGCTGTACTTATAATTGGAGTTACTACAGCCCTTTGTAGTTTACTCGCCATTTTTATAGGAAAAAGATTTGGGGACTTGCTTGGTAAGAAAGCTGAAATTTTAGGTGGAATTATATTAATAATAATTGCTATAAAAGCTGTTTTATAGAGTTTGAAAATATAGCAAATATATTTCTAATATAGATTATATTACCTTTACTAAGACCAGATGATGTGGAGCTGCTGCTTAGTACAGTCAAACAAAAATAGTGGTGTGAAGCCAATTTAGCTTCACACCACTATTTTTTATAAGTATCACTTTTTTACATAAAGAAAATTAAGCTTTACCACTTCAATAACTAGTATAAACACAGCTACTAACCCAAACACATAATATGTTGAAATGCTATCTGTATTAGATGTTACTGCAAAAACTATTGCTATAAAATCCAGTATTGTGTAAACAACAAACCACTTTAGTTTATGGGATTTCATGAACATAGCTGATTTTTTACGATTTATAATTACTGAAACTATAAGTAGTAATAATAATATCACTAGAGCATAAATTATATATATTCTTAAATTCATCTCATTCCACTTGTAGTTTTGATAGCTAAAATGTCTTATCATGCCCATTTTCTTATCTGAAAAATATTGTATAACTACGGTAGCTATTACTAAAATAATTTCTAGAATAGTTCCTATCCATTTAAAAAGATTTTTTATTTTCATGCTAATACCTATCTTTTATTTTTATTTTTGTGGTTCTCCTGTTACTACTGAACCTGGTTTATTTCCAGTATTGCCACTCCATTCGTTCCAACCACCATCATAAAGGGATATATTTTTTATTCCCATTACATCGGCATACCATAGAACTTCAGCAGCTCTCCAACCAGTTCCACAGAAGAACATTAAGTTCTTATCTGGATTTATACCATAATCTGCCCACATTTTAAGGATTTGATCTCCGCTAATCATAGTGTTATCTTCATTTCTATAGTCTTGCATACTTGAACTATCAGTACCTGCATGACCCCATTTTGATGATACTGGACGTCCTGTTGGCTTAATATAGCTATATCCTGAAACTTTTCCTATATATTCTTCCCAGCTTCTAATATCAACTAATATATCTTCATCTGGATTATCTACTGATTTAAGTGCTTTATCAAAATCAACGATATAATCTTTGTTTAATGGTGCATCTGCTCCAAAAGATTCCACTGCTGCTTTAGGATTAGATGCAGTTTCTACTTCATAACCAGCTTCTACCCATTTACTTGTACCACCATTTAAAATTCTAACATCCTTAACTCCTAGATATTTAAGTATTACAGCAGCCCTTGAAGATGCACAAGTATCTGCTCCATATAATACTACTGTTGAATCAACAGTTATTCCATTATTCTCTGCAAATTTTATAAGCTGTTCATCTGAAAGACGATTCCATAATGGTCCTTCTTCTAACTCATCTGTATTTATATGTACTGCTCCTGGAATATGTCCTTTTAGGTAATCTGGAGAATCCTTTTCCTCACCCCATGAAACTTCAAATACTTTAAAATCTTTTCCTTCATAAGTTTCTGGTTTTTTTCCATCAACTAAATCCTTCACCCATGAAGGCGGAACTAGCATTTCATAGTTATCATATGCCACCATAGGCTTACTCTTATCTTCTGCCCATTGTTTTACGTCGTATGTATATAAATTTTTAAAGCCTTTACCTGTTAGATAATCTGCAACTGCTTTTGCATCTTTGCCATCAGCATCATAAAGAACCACATTTTTATCAACAGATATTCCTCTAGCCTCTAAGTCTGCTGATAAACTTGCCTCTTTATTTTTAGTATCTACAGTTAACCAGTCTGCTGAAAAATCTACAGCACCTTCAATACGTCCGCCTCTTTTTACTCCATCTAATTTCCAACCATTATATGCATCATTTTCTCTTGTATCAACTATTACCCATTCATCATTTTTAATATTCTTTGTAAGTTCTTCAGTGGTTATAGCCTTAACTTTCACACTTGAATCTTCATTTTTACTAGTTTCGCCTTTAGCTCCACAAGCAGCTAATACAGTCATTGATAGGGTTAAAGCTACTGCTGTTATAATTAATCTAATATGTTTTTTCATTCCGTTTCCTCCTTCGTATTATCTAATTCCCATGAGTAGCTTAACATCTTTTATATTCTGTGTAAATAATATTGACTTTTGATTTATCAATAGATAAATCTGGTCTATTGATAAATCAAATAGTTGTAAATAACTCCACTAACTAAATCAGAGATTTAGAGTCTCGCTTAAAGATTTGGGGTGTCACTTATGGTACTAGCCTTGTTCTATCTCTTGGGATTAGGGATGCTTCTCTTACATTTTCAAGACCTAGTAACTGGGCTGTAATTCTTTCGAGTCCTATAGCAAGACCCCCATGTTTTGGCATTCCATATTTAAATATACAAGTGTAGCTTCCATAATTATTTGGATTTAGACCCTTGTATTCCATATTTTTAATTAATTCATTATAATTATGAATTCTCTGTCCCCCAGTTGTTATTTCAACTCCTCTAAATAAAAGGTCAAAGCTATGTGTTTCTAATTCTCCACAAGGCATGGTGTACATTGGTCGCTTTCTTCTTGGATAATGAGTTAAAAATACAAAGTCTGAGCCAAATTTCTCCTTAACATACTTAGAAATTATTTTTTCTCCTTCAGGGTCAAGGTCTCCATCTAAGTTTTTCTTATGATACTCACTTTCTAAAATATCTAAGGCTTCACTTAATTTCATCCTTGGAATAAAGCCTTGAATTTTAGGCATTTCAGTGTTCATTATCTCTAAATATTTTCTACCTTCTGCTTCAACCTTACTTAATATAAACTTCAGTAATTCTTTTTCAAGTGACATGATTTCTCTTTCATCTTCTATGAACCCCATTTCCAAGTCCATACTTACATATTCATTTAAATGTCTATTGGTATTATGCTGCTCTGCCCTATATACATGAGCCACTTCAAAAACTCTTTCAAAGCCAGCTGCCACCATCATCTGTTTATAAAACTGTGGGCTTTGTGCAAGGTAAGCTTTCCTTTCAAAGTACTTTACCTCAAAAATTTCCGTACCTCCTTCTGCACCTTCTGAAACAAGTTTTGGAGTAAATATTTCTGTGAAATCTTCCTTAAATAAAAACTCTCTAAAGCCTTCCACTATAATATTTTGAATCTTGAAGATAGAATTAATCTTTTCATGTCTTAGACTTAATACCCTATTACTTAGCATGGTATCTAAGTTTATATTTAATTCTTCAGTATTTAATTCAATGGGAAGTTCTTCTTCTGTAGCGTTAATTAATTCTAATCCTTTTACTTGAATTTCAAAGGAATTCAAAGTGTTTTTCCCTTCCTTCACCTCTCCAACTACAGTTATCACTGATTCAACTCTTAAGGACAAATTCTCTATGGATTTGTTTTCAATAACACATTGTACAAGGCCTGTTCTATCTCTTAAAATTATGAAAGATATTGATTTTAGCTTTCTTATACGATGTATCCAACCCTCAATTTTCACTGTTTCATTTATATTATTATTTAATTGATTTATCATTACTCTTTCCATTTTTTATACCTCCATTTTATTGAACCTTTTAGATCTCTAAATTGCTTCTCTTAACTATTTCTCAACCTTAGCTTTTTTATACCACTAGTTTGCAACCTAGTGATATAAACAGAGTTCTTAGCATCAGTCTTTTCGATGCTTAGAAATCGTTATCCAGAGACGTAGCCGCCCTTATCTCCCAGTTAAGTGACACTCCAAATTTCACATTTGGTCAGTGGAACTTACTCCACCGAACGCATGTGAGGCGGAGTTTCATAAAAAGAAGATGGGAGTATTAGGGCGGGTAGTCATCGGATAAAAAAAGCCCCTTGAGCAAAGCATGCTCAAGGGGCAAAATCATCAGCGGTACCACCCTTGTTGAATTAATTAATATTACGAAAACATTTATTAAAATAAGATTTTATACGTGGTAAATACAAATCTTTTATATCTAATTAAAATCAATGACCTTCTCTTAGATATAAAAAAAGCTTTCACTCCTTGCTAGGAGTGAAAGCAATATTCACGGTACCATCCTAATTTGATTAAGTAATAATTAACTAAATCATCTTCAATCCCTATAACGGAGGAATCCGATTTATCCTACTAAAAAGTTTCAGATAAATATCTCCAGGATGTCTTTCAACATTACATTTCTCATAGAGCTTCCACCAACCTCTACTCGCTTTAGATACTTTGATAATATTTACTCTTCCCTTCCAAGAATTATAATATATATTCTCTATATAATATGCCTTTCAAAATACGTTGTCAATATATTTCGAAAATTTCATTATAAATATTATAAAATAAAATGTTAGTCTAAATACATTCTCTCTGTAATATCAGTAACTTTTGTATATAAAGTTTCAGTTAATCTATCAAATACAACTAAAAGACGGTATCATAATTATAAAAAAATTATTATATAACTTATTTTCCACAGCTACCAATAACAAATTCTATAGTTTATCATGTAATAATTTGTTGACTTTTGTAGTTATTACACTTTTCAATAGAACACTATTATTTATTTTAATTCATAATAACTGTTATATGCTAATTTTTATTATGTTATCCTATATAAGGAATTGTTACGTATCTTTACGTAACTACAACTTAAACATAATTGATTCATTTACATGAATTGGCTTTGTAAAAATAGGGGGGATTACAATGAAAAAGACAAGATTTCTCAGTATTGGGCTATCTTTAATACTATCCTTATCCTTAATTGGATGTGGTTCAAAAAATAGCACTACTGATACTGAGGCAAAACCAAACGAAACTGCTCAGGAACAAATAAAGGATGGAGGGACAATGATATTCTCAGCTAAAACGGATCCAAGTTGCCTAAATCCATTTTTCCAACAAAACAGAGTTACTTATACAATAAATAATGCATTATTTGATCCACTATACATAGTTGATAAAGATGAAGTAAGATATTACTTAGCAGAAAGTATGAATGCCTCTGAAGACAAACTTACATATACATTAAAATTAAAAGATAATTTAAAATGGCATGATGGCACAAAAATAACCGCAGATGATGTTGTTTATAGCGTAAATGTAGCTAAAGATGAAAGTCAGGGAATTGATGCTAGACAAACCTTTGTTATTGATGATAAAGAAGTGCAAGTTAATAAAATTGACGAACTAACTGTAGAATTTAAACTTCCAAGTACCTTTGCACCATTCTATATGTCCGTTGGAGATTTCAGAATAATTCCAAAGCATATCTTTGAAGGTGAAAGTAAATTAGCAGAGTCAGATAAAAATAATAACCCAGTAGGTTCTGGTCCTTTTAAATTTAAAGAATGGAAAAAAGGCGAGATGGTAACTCTTGAAAGATTTGATGATTATTATTTAGGAAAACCTCATTTAGATAGTGTAGTTTATAGAATAATTCCAGATGATAATACTTCAAAGATTGCTTTTGAAAATGGAGAAGTTTCTGCAGCATATTTAGCTGAAGATAAGTTCGAAGCATTCTCATCAGATGCTAGGTTTAAAACTCATTCTTTTGATGAAGGCATGCTGAACTACATTATACTTAACGAAAAAAATGAAAACTTAAGTAAAAAAGAAGTTAGACAAGCTATATCCTATGCCCTAAATAAAGAAGAGATTTTAAAAACATCTTATTCTAATTTAGAAAACACTGAAAAAGCTTATTCTATTTTAACTCCAAGCACAAAATTCTATACTGATAATGTAGAAAAATATGATCAAAATTTAGATAAAGCCAAAGAGTTAATGGAAAAGTCTGGTGTAGGTAATATAAAACTGAACTTCCAATACACTCCAAATGACAGTAAAATTGCCATGGTTGTTAAGCAACAACTTTCTGCTATCGGCATAGAAGTGGATGCTGAGCAAATAGATGAAAATATATACTTCTCAAAAATTCTTGGAGAACAAGAAAGAGATTACGATATACTTGTAAATGGATATGTAATGGGAAATGATCCAGATGGATATTCTAGTGCTTATATAACTGATGGCAGCTTTAATGCTCAATGCTATAATAATAATGAACTAGACAAGTTATGGAAGGATGGAGCTTCTCAATCAGATGATGCAAAGAGAAAAGAAATCTATGAAAAAGTCCAAAAAAACATAGCTGATGATGCTGTAGTATACCCATTAGACTATTCAAAGTCATTAATCGGAGTTGATGCCAAATTTGGTGGAATTGAAGATGCTAAATTAGTACCTATATATATGTTTGAAGATTTATCAAAAATATATATGATTAAACAATAAAAATATATTTCTATGGCTCATATATTCTTTCTGAATATTTGAGCCATTTTTACATAAGTTTCTTACATTGAAAGGATATTATTATGAAAAATAAAATTATAAAGAGAATTTTACAAGCTATTCCTTTTTGCTTATGAATCTGGCTCCAGGAGATCCAGCTCAAGGATATATTACCCCTAAAATGTCAAAAGAGCAGGCAGATTTAATAAGAGCAAGTCTTGGACTTGATAAACCTATGCTAACTAGATATTTCTTATGGTTAAAAAATGTTTTAATTGGTGATTGGGGATATTCCTTGGTTTCTAGACAAGCTGTAGCCAGTGAAATCTCTTCAAGATTTCTTGCTACTTTTGGGCTTATGGGTTCTTCCCTACTCATAGCTATTTTAATATCAATTCCACTAGGATTATATACTGGTATGCATAGGAATAAATTCCTAGACAGATTTACAAATATATTAAACTATGTTGCAATTTCTATACCTAGCTTTTGGTTTGCAATGATCTTGCTTTCAATATTTTCTTTAAAATTAAAGTGGCTTCCTAGTGTTGGTATGAGAACTATAGGTATAACTTCAACATTAGATGTTATAAAACACGGTATCTTACCTACTGTAGTGCTCAGTTTTTCTAATATAGCTGTTCTTACAAGATATATACGTTCTTGTACTATAACAGAACTAAATCAAGATTATATTGTTACTGCAATTTCCAAAGGTGCAAGTAAAAACAGAATTTTATTTAAACATATTATGAAAAATGCTCTTCTTCCAATGATAACAATTCTTGGAATGAGCTTACCTTCTCTAGTTTCTGGAGCCTTTATCACTGAAACCATATTTGGGTGGCCTGGTATGGGAAGGCTTGGCATTAACTCAATAAAAGCCTTAGATTATCCAGTTATAATGGCTATGACTTTAGTTACCTCAATAATGGTTGTTATAGGAAACCTAGTTGCTGATATTAGTTATGTACTAGTAGATCCTAGAATACGTAGGGGGAATGAAAATGTTTAGCATTAGATTTAAAGAAAACTATAAAAGAGAACTTAAAAAAAATAAATTAGGTTTATTTGCCTTAATATCCCTAACTTTAATAATTGCTTTATCTATTTTTGCATTTTTGTCTCCCTATAATCCAAATACTATTGATATGAACAATCAATTTATTTCTCCAAATTTAAAAAATATATTCGGGACTGATGAACTGGGAAGAGATTACTTTACTAGAGCTTTATATGGTGCAAGAATTTCCTTAATAGTAGGTGTGCTCTCCATGATA
>DAMAVY010000029.1:0-3436 GCA_032077725.1 Clostridium sp.
TAGGTCCAACGATTGAAAAAGCTGAACTCCCAATAGCAAATATTACAACAACTGCTATAGATACAGTGAAGGGTTTAAGATAAGTTATAAGTTTTTTCATAGTGCCCTTGAAGTTTTTAGCTTTTTCTCCTACACCCATTGATCCATGTCCCATTGGTCCTCTACCACCCATAGGACCTCTTTTCTTAGTTCCTTCCTTACTCATAATCTAACTCCTCCTTTGAAAGCTGAGAAAGTGCTATTTGTTTATATACGTCGCAGTTTTTCATAAGCTCCTGATGATTTCCAATTCCTGCAATCTTACCTTCTTCAAGAACTATAATTTGATCTGCATTTAATATTGTACTTATTCTTTGAGCTACAATTAAAACAGTACTTTCACCAGTTTCTTTTTTAAGTGCCTTACGTAACGCTGCATCAGTTTTAAAATCTAGAGCTGAGAAACTATCATCAAATATATATACTTCTGGATTTTTAGCTATTGCTCTTGCGATTGAAAGTCTTTGCTTTTGACCTCCTGATACGTTGTTTCCCCCTTGAGAAATCTCAGTATCATAGCCATCTTTAGTGCCTACAATAAATTCCGTAGCTTGAGCAATTTTAGCTGATTTTTTCATAACTTCATCTGAAAGCTCTTCATTACCATACTTTAAGTTACTTTCAATTGTACCTGCGAAAAGCACTCCCTTTTGAGGTATATATCCAATTTTTTCTCTCAAATCATGCTGACTTACATTTCGTATATCTATACCATCAAGTAGAATTTCTCCCTCAGTAACATCGTAGAATCTTGGTATTAGATTAATAAGGGTAGATTTACCACTTCCAGTACTTCCTATAAATGCTGTAGTCTGTCCCGGCTTTGCTGTAAAACTTATATTACTAAGGACATCTTCCTCAGCGCTTGGATATCTAAAGGAAACATTATTAAAGCAAAGAGTTCCCTCACTAGATTTATTAAATTTAACTGGTTCTACTGGATCATTAATTATAAAATCAGTAGATAATACTTCATCAATACGTCCAGCAGAAACTGCTGCACGAGGAAGGATTACTGAAACCATAGAAATCATTAAAAATGCCATGATAATTTGCATTGTATATTGAATAAATGCCATCATATCTCCAACTTGCATAGTTCCTGCATCAATACTGTTAGCACCATTCCATACTATTAAAATAGTTACTGCGTTCATTATTAGCATCATAGATGGCATCATAAATGACATTGCCCTATTAACGAAAATATTATTCTTTGTTAAATCAATATTATCTTTATCAAATCTTTTCTCTTCATGTTTTTCTGTATTAAAAGCACGAATTACCATCATTCCAGTTAGAATCTCACGAGTTACAAGATTGACTTTATCTACTAGCTTTTGAACTATTTTAAATCTTGGGATTACTAATGTAAATAACAATATTATCACGACTAATAAAGCCATTACAGCTACTCCAATTATCCAAGCCATAGAAGTTTCAGTATTTAATACCTTTATAACTCCTCCAACTCCTAAAATTGGTGCGTAGAAAACAATTTTAAGAATCATTACCATTAGGGTTTGAATTTGCTGAACATCATTAGTACTTCGAGTAATTAATGACGCAGTAGAAAATTTATCTAATTCAGTATTGGAAAACCTTAACACCTTAGAAAATACTTTGCTTCTAAGATCTCTACCTAGACCTGCTCCAACTCTAGATGCGAGGAATCCTACTGCTACTGTAGCCGCCATACTTAAAAGTGCTACCAGTACCATAAATCCACCAGTTTTAAGGATGTAATTAGTTTGCATCTTATCTGTATTCATTCCTATGCTCTCATACTCACCTTTTACATAGGTAACTGCAGCTTGGTTTATCATAGTGTTTGGTAATTTTTCAAATTCACTCTCAAACTTCGATGTCATAGAAGATAACTGCTGCTTAGGAAGGGTTGAAAATAGCTCTAACAAATCTGTATTTTCGTCTACACCCATATTAGGTGGGAAGCTAGCAATAATTTCTTCTCTCATTGCTTTACTTTCATCACTATCACTCTCGAAACTTTGAACTATTAACATAGGCTTACCAAATATGACATTTAATTTTTCAATGTCTTCTTCATCTTTTTTGTTAACTGCAAGCTTGTATATTCCCTCATTTTCCAGAGAAGGATATTTTTTCAAATAACTATCATAATCTTTTTCATTTAGAGAATTCTTGTTAAGTAATGTGTATTTGCTTTTAATTTCAAGTTGATCCTCTTCACTTATAAATAACTCTAACTTTTTTAATTCACTTTCTCTAATAACTTCAGGTGCAACATTTTGTACACCACCTTGCTGAATTCCAACATTTACTATTTTTGAAGTATAGTCAGGCAAGGAAAGGTCACTAACCGCCTGAACAACCAAAAGCCCAATTATAAAAATAATAGGTACTACCGATTTCTTTAAGTACTTAAATATCTTGAACATCTTCCACCACTCCTTTTTAATCACTGTAAATTTAACATAACTGATCATAATTTCTCAAGGAAACTTCACTCACATAGGTTCCCTGAGTAAGTTCGTCTAACTAAATCAAAGATTTGTTTTCTCGCTCCGCTCGAGATGAAACTCCTTCTCGCATACGCTCAATGAGTAACTTCCACTAGCCAAATGTAAAATTTGTTTTCTCGCTCCGCTCGAGATGAAACTCCTTCTCGCATACGCTCGAATGAGTAACTTCCACTAGCCAAATGTAAAATTTGGAGTGTCAGTTAAATTTGTAATATCAGTTAATAGTATTTGCAATTGTTAATTGTTTTAACTATAATAATATTAAGATAACTAATTATGATTTCATATTAGTTATTGATTTATATTAATTATGCTTATATAATGATTATAAATTCATAACTATTATAAGTCAACTACTTTATAATATAAAAGGAGATGTCAATTTGGATAATAATAATTTAACTGAGATATCTGATGATTTATTTACTCTAATTATGGAGTTTCATAGAAAATTGCTTAAGCCAGAGGAGTTTATTAAAAATTCACCTATGCCACCTTCCCATATAAAGGTTATATTTTATTTGTCTCAAAATGGTCCATCTTCAATTTCTGAAATAGCTAGGGATTTATGTATTTCTAAACCAAACATGACTCCTATAATTGATAGATTAATAACTGAAGGCTTTGCTACTAGATATGAAGACCCTAATGATAGAAGGATATTAAGAATTGAAATTACAAAAAAAGCTTGCGAATGTTTTAAAATGAAAAAGGAAATAGCTAAAGAATTATTACATAAAAAACTCTCCACCTTATCAGATGAAGATTTAACCTCTCTTGGCAATGTAACTAAAGAATTTTATAATATAATCAATAAATTATAGTGAACATATATTAAAGGAAGCACTAACTGGACTTAGTGCTTCCTTTTGTTTTATAAAATAATATAATTT
>DAMAVY010000029.1:3446-14581 GCA_032077725.1 Clostridium sp.
ATTTAATTTTCAAAACTGACTATTAAAGTTTTGTGAATTAATTTCATTTAATTACTTTTATTACATTTTATGGTATAATATCTTTACTTAATAATTTATTTGAGAGGTGAAAAAATATAATGTCTAAATTCAAAAAATTTCTTATAGGAATTTCTTTGGTAATAATAACCTCAGGTTTATTATGTTTCCCATATTACGATAAGACTATATCTTTTGAAGAAAACTTAGACATAATTAATAACTCAAATGCAAATATACCTATTTCCGATTTGAACATTAAAGATTTTGCAGTTTCAATTCTCCAGGAAGATACTTTAACTTCCGAGGAATATGAAAAGCTTTTTCTAACTGACTATAAAAATGAGAATAAAACTACTATAACTAAAGTACAAGCTACTTCAGATATAGCATTATATTTTAAAGCATTAAAGTGCAACTATGCTCCCTATAATTATTATGGCGGAGATGAGATTTTCCTTAAAGCTAAGGAAAACCTATTAAAATTAATAAGTGACAAGGATACTATCAGTGTTGATGAGCTTACAAAATACATGAAAAATAGTACATCATTTCTTCCTGATAGACACTTCTATATTGGAAAACATTCACATTCCCTTGATAATACATCTATGTACTATTATAGTCCAACCATTGAAATTCACAGAAATTCTATAGGCTATTATTCTAAATATGGTAATGTTAATTATTATATTAAAAATATAAATAATGATGCAGATATAGAAAAGTATATAAAGTTATCTGTAAACTCAAAGGGAGAATTAATTTATAATCTAGGATTATTAAAAGTTTACTTAGGCGAGGACGTCAGTTCAATTAAGGTGACCTTTTATAGAGGAAGTATGGAATATCATAAGAATATTGAACTAAAACTCGCAGGTAATTACCCTGGGGAAATTGCACCCTCTCCGGAATATTTCAGAATCGATACTATTCCTATATTATCAATTAGAAACATGCCCTATCATATCAGTACAGATGGCCTTGATTTTACCGAAAGTGCTAATAAAATTAAAGATGCTCCTGTAAGTATAATTGATTTGCGTGGAAATCACGGTGGAGACATACTAGCAGCCTTTGACTTTATAAAAGAAAGATTTGGAGTTACCGCTGAAAGTAATGGTTTGTTTCTGCTACTTTATGGTAGAGCTGATGCGCCACTATCCTATTATGATTACAATGGACTTGATGGAGATGTTAAAACAATGAATCTTGAAAAGATGGACGAGTATTATTACTCCCATACTCCAAATGAAAGTTCTACTCTAAACTATAATGACAATCTTATCTTTGTGCTTACAGACAAAGAAACCTCCTCTGCCGCAGAGTTTTTTGTAGAAAATTTAAAAGACTTTACTAATGTGGTAGTAGTAGGCACAAATACCTATGGGATGTTAGAAAGTTCAAATATAGAGCTAGGTTATCTACCCAATTCCCATATTGAGTTTTCCTATGGGAATTGGCTTAGAGTATATGATGAAAGCTTTTTTAAAGAAGGAGAAGGACTAAAGCCTGACATCTGGGTAGATGGACAAGATGCCCTAGACTTAACACTAAAATTGATTACTAATTATGATCTAGTAAAAGCTTTTTCACCATAAAAGTATATTCTCAAATTTTGTATCATTAACTATGATTCCCCTATGTCATCAAAACTGATCAGCAAGAAATTTTCTGATTAATTTTGATGGCTTTTTTTGATGGCTTTTTTTTATTAAAAAAATATAAAAAATCGTCTATGAAAACGTTGACAAAGAGTAAAACTCGTATTACAATATCAGTATTGAGATATCGATATTGTAATATCGATAGTTAAATTCTAGTTTTATGAGGTATTAATATGAAGGACAATAACGCAAGAATATGTACTATTTCTACCCAAGCACTACAGCGTATGCCTTATTATCTTCAGCATTTAAAAATGCTAAAGAACCAAGGATTGGAAGTCATTGCTGCACCTGCAATTGCTGAAAACCTTTCACTAAATGAGGTTCAAGTTCGAAAGGATTTTGCCGCTATTAGTACAACTAAAGGAAAACCAAAGGCAGGATTTGTAATCAAGGAACTCATTGACAATATGGAAGATTTCTTGGGATATCATAATGTTAATGATGCTGTTTTAATAGGAGTGGGTTCCCTTGGAAAGGCCCTACTTTCTTATGAGGGTTTTGATAGTTACGGAATGCATATAGTTACTGCATTTGATATAGATAGTAAACTAGTTGGAAGTGAGATATGTGGTAAAACAATTTTACCTGTAGATAAGCTTAGTGAGATGTGCAAACGTATGAATATTCACATTGGAATTATTGCTGTGCCAGAAGATCACGCACAAGCAGTTTGTGATCAACTTATCGCTGGTGGAATCCTTGGTATATGGAATTTTGCTCCCATCTACCTTTCAACTTCAAAGGACATTATAGTACAAAATGAAAATATGGCTGTTTCTCTTGCACTGTTATCAAAACGTTTAGAAGAGAGTATATCTAAAAGTCACACCTCCGCTGTACAAAAGACTAATTCTACAGGGTTATAAAACTAAATGAAAGGGTGAATTTCATGATTGAATATTTGAAACTCAAAAAATCAAATTGTAAAAACTGTTATAAATGCATTCGGCACTGCCCAGTTAAATCTATTCGTTTTTCCGAGGATCAAGCAAATATTATTAGTGAAGAATGTATTCTTTGCGGTCATTGTTTTGTAGCATGTCCTCAGAATGCAAAAGAGATCAGAAATGATATTCCTGACGCAAAAACCCTTATAAAAAGCGGCAAACCTGTGTACGTAAGTATTGCCCCTTCTTTTGTTGCCAATTATGATAATGTTACTATTTTATCCATGGAAAAAGCCTTAAAGAAGCTAGGTTTCACAGATGTAGAAGAAACAGCTATTGGGGCAACAATTGTTAAAAATCAGTATGATATCATGGCAAATAATGCAAGTCAAGATGTTATTATTTCTTCATGCTGCCATTCAGTGAATTTACTAATTCAAAAGCATTATCCAGAAGCTTTGCCATATCTTGCACATGTGATTTCACCTATGCAAGCGCATTGCAAGGATATTAAACGCAGATTTCCTGATGCTAAAACAGTATTTATTGGGCCTTGCATTTCAAAGAAAGCAGAAGCAGAAAGTTATAAAGGCATAGTAGATTGTGTTTTAACTTTTGAAGAACTAACTACTTGGCTAAGTGAAGAGGACATAACCCTAGAATATATTGAAGACAAAACTAAAGAAGGTCTTACTAGACTTTTCCCAACAACAGGTGGAATTTTGCGAACAATGACAGCAAACAACCCTGACTATACCTATATGGCAATTGATGGAGTAGAAAATTGTAAAAGTGCAATTGAAGACATTATAAACAAGAAAATCACTAAGTGTTTTATTGAGATGTCTGCATGTCCTGGAAGTTGTATTGGCGGTCCAGCAATGGATAAAAATCACTGTGCACCAGTTCATGATTATATTTCGGTAAATAATTATTCTAATAAAGACGACTTTACAGTTGAAGCTTATGGAGAAAAAGCATTAAATAAAGACCTACCATCCCTTGCACCTCGTGAAATTCAAATTTCAGACAGTGCCATAATAGAGGTTCTAAAAAAACTAGGAAAGACCAAACCTGAAGACGAGCTTAATTGTGGAACTTGTGGGTATAATACCTGTCGTGATAAAGCTAAAGCTGTACTTCTTGGAAAAGCAAATTTAACTATGTGCTTACCTTATTTAAAGGATAAAGCAGAATCTTTTTCTGACAATATTATTAATAACACACCTAATGCAATTATCGTAATGAATGAGTCCCTAGAGGTACAACAAATCAACGATGCAGCATGTAAACTTATGAATATTAGAGATCAAAAGGATGTCCTTGAAGAACATGTGGTACGCATTCTTGATCCTTCACCTTTCTATGACGCCTATGAAAATGGTAGGGATATTTTTGATAAGCGTACTTACCTTGCTGAATATCAAAAGTCAGTTGATCAAACTGTAATCTATGACAAAAGCTATCACATCATCATTTGCATTATGCGTGATGTAACTGATATAGCAAAGCAGCTTCAAAGCAAAGAGGCCATGAGCCGTGCAACTATAGCTGTCACTGATAGAGTTATAGAGAAACAAATGCGTGTGGTTCAAGAGATTGCATCTCTTCTCGGCGAAACTGCTGCTGAAACCAAAATTGCTCTTACAAAACTAAAGGAGACGTTAAGTAATGAATAATATGTGCACTGATGTTGGCCATGTAAGTATTAACAAATATGGTGAGCAGCTTTGCGGTGACCATGTTGAAATCGCACCTCAAGGTAGAAATTCAACGGTTGTTGTTCTAGCAGATGGCCTTGGGAGTGGAGTAAAGGCGAGTATTCTTTCCACTCTTACCTCAAAAATCATTTCTACGATGATGGCAAATTCATTGACCGTTGAGGATTGTGTGTCTACCATTGCTGCTACTCTTCCAATATGTAAGGTACGAAATCTTGCATATTCTACTTTTACTATCATACGGATCATAGATAATCTTGAAGCAGAAATCATTCAATTTGATAATCCTCATGTGATAATGCTTCGAAATGGGAAAAATTTTGATTATCCCAAAATCTCTGAAATAATTGACAATAAAACTATCTATAAATCAAAAATTAATCTTATAGAAGATGATACTTTTATTGCAATAAGCGACGGAGCTGTTCATGCCGGCGTTGGACTTGCACTAAATTTTGGCTGGTTACGAGAAGATATTATTGAATTCATGGAAAATATTTATGACAGCAGTTTTACTTCAAAAACTTTAAGTACTATACTAATAAATAAATGTAACGCTCTATATGAAGGCAAACCTGGGGATGACACATCAGCATGTACAGTAAAAATACGTAAAAGAAAACCTATGAATTTGATGATTGGTCCACCACAAAATCCAAATGATGTTCTGAAAATGATGTCATTGTTTTTCTCCAAAGAAGGAAAACATATTGTCAGCGGTGGGACAACTTCAACATTGGCAGCTGAATTTTTAGGCAAACCACTAACGCCCAGCACTCCTCTTTATATTGATCCTAGAATACCTCCTACAGCAACCGTTGAAGGTATTGATTTAGTAACTGAGGGTGTCATTACCATAAATAAAGTCCTAGAATACGCAAAAGATTACATTGGGGATAATGAACAATACGCAGACTGGAGTTATAAAAATGATGGAGCCTCCCTTATTGCAAGACTTCTTTTCGAGGAAGCCACTGACATTAATTTTTATGTAGGGAAAGCAGTTAATCCAGCGCATCAAAATCCAAATCTACCCATAGGCTTCAGCATTAAAATGAGATTAGTAGAAGAGCTATCAGATTGCCTTAAAAAAATGGGCAAAAAAATAAAAGTAAGTTATTTTTAGAATGGAGGATATATATGAAAGAAATATTTGATTTTAGTATTGTTGACCAAATTATTGATGACCTTGGATGCAAGGAAAGTGCAATTATTGCAATCTTACAAAGCATACAAGAGCACTATCGTTACTTGCCAAAGGAAATTTTCCCTTATTTATCAAAAAGACTTGGTGTAAGCCAAGCTAAGATTTACAGCGTAGCAACTTTTTATGAGAACTTTTCTCTAGAACCAAAAGGAAAGTTTGTTATAAAAGTGTGTAATGGAACAGCTTGCCACGTTAGAAAATCTATACCAATTCTAGAAAGACTAAGAAGTGAACTTGGATTATCTGAAACTAAAGCTACAACAGATGATTTAGGATTTACAGTAGAGACCGTATCATGTCTTGGTGCTTGCGGACTTGCTCCAGTTCTCACAATTAATGATAAAGTTTACCCTTCCATGACCCCAGACAAAGCCGCCTCACTTCTTAAAGAATTACAGGAGGAAATGTAGTATGTTAAAAAATAGAGAAGATTTAATAAACTTACGTAACATATATGGAAAATCCTTAAATGAGGAAAAAAAGAAGATTTTAGTTTGTGCCGGTACTGGATGTATTTCTAGTGGTTCTCTTGATATTTTCGACAAATTAACACAGCTTATGAAAGATAAAAATATCCCTTGCTCAGTAGAATTGCAAGAAGAACCTCATGGTGATTCTGTTGGAATGAAAAAGAGTGGGTGCCACGGTTTTTGTGAGATGGGTCCCCTAGTACGTATTGAACCTCAAGGTTGGCTCTACACAAAAGTAAAGCTCTCCGATTGTGAAGAAATCATTGAACGTACTATTGTAAAAGGTGAACATATTGAGCATTTAGCATATGAAAAAAATGGAGTAATATATAAGAAGCAAGAAGGAATCCCTTTCTATAAAAAACAAACTCGTCTTGTTCTTGAACACTGTGGTCACATCGATGCTACTTCAATAAAAGAATACCTAGGTATTGGTGGTTATGCAGCATTTGAAAAAGCGCTATTTGACATGAGTGGTAATGATATTATAAATGAAATTACAGAAGCCAACCTTAGAGGCAGAGGCGGTGGAGGATTCCCAACTGGCCGTAAATGGGCTCAAGTAAAACGTCAAAATGCAGAACAAAAGTATATTGTTTGTAATGGTGACGAGGGTGATCCTGGTGCATTTATGGATAGAAGTGTTATGGAGGGAGATCCTCATAGAATGCTTGAAGGCATGATGATAGCTGGTCTTGCTTGCGGTGCAACTGAAGGATATATTTATGTTCGTGCAGAATATCCAATGGCAGTTAGCAGACTTAAGACAGCAATTGCTCAAGCAAATGGCTATGGTCTCTTAGGTGATCATATTCTTGGAACCGACTTTAGTTTCCGTTTACATATTAATCGTGGTGCAGGTGCTTTCGTTTGTGGTGAAGGTAGTGCACTCACCTCCTCAATTGAAGGGAAACGTGGTATGCCAAGAGTAAAACCTCCTAGAACAGTAGAACAAGGACTGTTTGGAATGCCTACAGTATTAAATAATGTTGAAACTTTTGCTAACGTACCTTTAATTATACGTAGAGGTTCTGAGTGGTTCAAAGGGATTGGACCTGCAAATAGTCCAGGAACTAAAGCATTTGCTCTAACTGGTAACATCGAGAACACAGGTCTTACAGAGGTTCCAATGGGAACACCTCTTCGTGAAGTAATTTTTGATATTGGCGGCGGAATGCGTGACGGTGGAGAATTTAAAGCTGTACAAATTGGTGGTCCTTCTGGCGGATGTCTAACAAAAGACCAACTTGATTTACCTCTTGATTTCGATTCACTTAAAAAAGCGGGTGCAATGATTGGATCTGGTGGCCTAGTTGTAATGGATAGTGATACATGTATGGTTGAAGTTGCAAGATTCTTCATGAACTTTACTCAAAATGAGTCCTGCGGAAAATGCGTGCCTTGTCGTGAAGGTACTAAACGAATGCTTGCAATTCTAGAACGTATTGTTGAAGGTAAAGGTGAAGATGGAGATATTGAGCTTCTACTCGAGCTTGCAGATACAATTTCTGCAACAGCACTATGCGGTTTAGGTAAAACAGCAGCATTCCCTGTAGTCAGCACTATAAAGAGTTTCCGTGATGAATATGAAGCTCATATTTATGAAAAACGTTGTCCTGCTGGAAGTTGTCAAAAACTTAAAAAGATACAAATTGATGCTTCTCTATGCAAAGGTTGCTCTAAGTGCTCAAGATCTTGTCCAGTAAATGCAATTTCAGGTAAGATTAAAGAACCATTTACTATAGATCAAAGTAAATGTATTAAGTGTGGAGCCTGCGTAAGCACATGCCCATTCCATGCGGTTAAGGAGGTTTAAAACAATGTGTAATAAAGAATTTATGACAATTGATGGGATACCAGTTGAAATTAATGGAGAAAAAAATCTCCTTGAGCTGATTCGCAAAGTTGGAATTAAAATGCCTACTTTCTGCTATCATTCTGAACTATCCATCTATGGTGCTTGCCGTATGTGTATGGTTGAAAATGAGTGGGGAGGCCTTGATGCAGCATGCTCAACACCACCTAAAGCTGGTATGAAAATTCGTACCAATACAGAAAGACTTCGTAAATACAGAAAGATGATTCTTGAATTATTACTTGCCAACCACTGCCGTGATTGTACTACTTGTAATAACAACGGAAAGTGTAAACTTCAGGACTTAGCTATGCGTTTCAATATTGAAGGAGTTCGCTTCCCAAATACCGCTGCTAAACCTAAGATAGATGATTCTTCAGTGTGTATTACTAGAGATCAAAACAAATGCATCCTTTGTGGTGACTGTGTAAGAATGTGTAATGAAGTTCAAAATGTTGGTGCAATTGATTTTGCACACCGTAGTTCAAAAATGACAATTAGTACTGTATTTGATGGTCCACTTTCTTCCTCACCATGCGTTGGTTGTGGTCAATGTGCTGCAGTATGCCCTACTGGAGCAATAACAGTTAAAAATGATGTGAAAAAGGTTTGGAGTGTACTTGATGATAATAATACCAAAGTCACAGTTCAAATTGCACCTGCAGTTCGTGTTGCTCTTGGCAAGGAATTAGGTCTTAAGGATGGAGAAAATGCAATGGGAAAAATCGTTGCAGCCCTTCGTCGCATGGGATTTGATGAAATATATGATACCTCTACAAGCGCAGATCTTACTGTACTTGAAGAATCAAATGAGTTTATTAAAAGGCTAGAAGCCGGCAACAATGATATGCCACTATTTACTTCTTGTTGTCCAGCATGGGTAAATTACTGTGAAAAAAATTATCCAGAACTATTACCTAATGTATCCACCTGCCGTTCTCCAATGCAGATGTTTGCATCAATCATTAAGGAACAAAATTCTACATCTAGCAGACGCTGCGTTCATATAGCAGTTATGCCTTGTACCGCAAAGAAATTTGAGGCTGCAAGAGATGAATTTAAAGTAAATGATGTTCCTAATGTAGATTATGTTATTACTACACAGGAACTCATTCAAATGATTAAGGAATCTGGCATAATATTTGCAGATTTAGAACCAGAAGCAATTGATATGCCTTTTGGAACCATGACAGGTGCTGGCGTTATATTCGGTGTTACCGGTGGAGTAACTGAAGCTGTTTTACGTCGTATCTCCTCAGATAAGTCAGGGGCTACACTAATGTCACTAGCTTATACTGGTGTACGTGGCATGGAGGGTGTAAAAGAAACTACCGTTACCCATGGTGGCAAGGAAGTCAAAATTGCTATTGTAAGCGGACTTGGTAATGCTAGTAAATTAATAGAAAAAATTAAAGCTGGAGAGCATTATGACTTCGTCGAAGTTATGGCTTGTCCGGGCGGTTGCATAAGTGGTGCAGGTCAGCCATTTACTCAACTTGCAAACAAAGAAAACAGAGGTAAAGGACTTTATTCTGCTGATAAGCTTTGTAGCATCAAGCGTTCAGAGGAAAATCCACTAATGATGTCTCTGTACACTGGAATTCTTAAAGGACGTGTACACGAGCTTCTCCATGTTAAATATTCTGATAGAAAGAAGGATTAATTATGGTTGAGTTATGCGTTTGTATAGGAAGTTCATGTCATTTAAAAGGTTCCTATAATATTATTCAAGTTTTCCAACAAATTATTGAAGAGAAGTCTCTTCATAACAAAATTGACTTTAAGGCTACTTTCTGTATGAAACAATGCCAAAATAAAGGCGTTGCGGTTTCTATAGACGGCAAAGAATATGACTTAATACCAGAAATGGCAAGGGAGTTTTTTACAACAACTATTATACCATTACTTAAGTAACCCCTTACAACACCACTTAAGTAATCCTAAATACTTGTTTAAATATAAAAAAGCAATAAATAGCTAGTCAATGCGACTAGCTATTTATTGCTTTTTCAACCAATTATTTTATTATTTATTCCTTTGATTGTTTATTGCTTATGTTATGTTGCTTTATTATTTACTGCTTTTTCTATTCTTTCGTAGGCTTCTATTAATAGTTCTCTACTAGTTCCAATGTTCATTCTTTGGAACATATCTCCCGCAGATCCAAACATGCCACCTTCATTTAAATACACCTTGCACTTATTAATAAAGAAATCATTTAATTCTTCTTTACTCATATTTAAGGCTGAGCAATCAAGCCACAATAA
Source organism: Clostridium sp. (assembly GCA_032077725.1). Taxonomy (GTDB): domain Bacteria; phylum Bacillota; class Clostridia; order Clostridiales; family Clostridiaceae; genus Clostridium_J. Next base: position 13,542 of record DAMAVY010000029.1, read on the forward strand.
ATATGTTCCTTCTGGTTTATTAATTTTTATCTGTGGAATCCTTTTTTTAAAGAAGTCTAAAGTATATTCTAAATTTTCTTCTAAATACTCCATGAGCTCCTGATACCACTTTTCTCCATAAGTATAAGCTGCCTCAAGTGCTACTGCTCCAAATATATTTGGTCCTTCTATAAAAAACTTCTCCATTTGAAGTGTATATTTTTCCTTTAATTCTTTATTTTTAATTATTATATTAGCAGTTTGAAGTCCTGCAATGTTGAAGGTTTTATTTGGTGCTGTACAAATAATAGAATGATCTGCAAATTCTTCACTAATGGATGCAAAAGCTGTCTGCACGTTAGGCTTATACACTATATCTCCATGAATTTCATCTGCTACTATAATTACATTGTTTTTTATGCATATTTCCCCAATCCTTGTTAATTCATCTTTTGCCCATACCCTTCCCACGGGATTATGAGGACTGCAAATAATCATCATTTTAGTGTTCTTTGATATTACTCTTTCAAGACCTTCAAAGTCCATTTCATATCTTCCATCATTGCTTAAAAGTGGATTTTCAACAATCTTGCAGCCGTTATTTTTTATAACTTTATAAAAAGGATGATATACTGGAGTTTGAACAATTACTTCATCTCCAGGTTTTGTATAAGCCGCAACAATAGCATTTAATCCTGGCACTACCCCTGGTGCAAATTGTATCCAGTCACTTTCAATCTTCCAATTAAATCTTTTTAAAAGCCAATCCATGGTTGCTTTATAATATGATGGTGGAATAAATGAATACCCTAAAACAGGATGTTTTAGTCTTTCACTTATAGCTTCGATAATTTCATTTGCAACCTTAAAATCCATATCCGCTATCCATAATGGAATAACCTCATTATCTTCATAAACTTGTTTAACTGCATCCCACTTTATACAATTACTGCCTAATCTATTAATCTTCTCATTAAAGTCATATTTCATTTGCGTCCCCTCCTTATTTCATATATTATATACGGAATCCACATCCAAAATTTCTAAAAATGACTTGTAGT
>DAMAVY010000030.1:0-7344 GCA_032077725.1 Clostridium sp.
AACTGTAATTTCAACTTTTTCCATTGGTTCAAGCAACACTGGATCAGCTTTAGCCATAGCATTTTTAAATGCCATAGATCCAGCGATTTTAAATGCCATTTCTGATGAGTCAACTTCATGGTATGATCCATGAACAACTCTAACTTTAAAGTTAATTGTCTCATATCCAGCCAAGATACCGTTTTTAGCAGCTTCTCTGATACCAGCATCTATAGGTGCAATGTATTCTTTAGGGATAGCTCCTCCAACAACAGCATTCTCAAATACGTATTCTCCTTGAATTGGTTCCATTTCGATTACGCAGTGACCATATTGTCCTTTACCACCTGATTGCTTAGCATATTTAGCTTCAGCTTTAACAGCTTTTCTAATTGTTTCTTTGTAAGCAACTTGTGGAGCTCCAACGTTACACTCAACTTTAAACTCTCTTGTTAATCTATCAACGATGATATCTAAGTGAAGCTCACCCATACCAGCTATTATAGTTTGACCTGTTTCTTGATCAGTATAAGTCTTGAATGTTGGATCCTCTTCTGCAAGTTTTGATAAAGCTATTCCCAATTTTTCTTGACCAGCTTTAGTCTTTGGCTCTATAGCTACAGATATAACTGGTTCTGGGAATTCCATTGATTCAAGTATAATTGGATGTTCCTCACAACATAAAGTATCACCTGTTGTAGTTCCTTTTAATCCAATAACTGCTCCAATTTCACCTGCTTCTAATGCTTCTACCTCTTCTCTATGGTTAGCGTGCATCTTAACAAGTCTTCCTATTCTTTCTTTCTTACCCTTAGTAGAGTTAAGAACATAAGAACCACTTTGCATTATACCTGAGTAAATTCTTGTAAATGCAAGTTTTCCTACAAATGGATCAGTAGCAATTTTGAATGCTAAAGCAGACATTGGAGCTTCATCTGATGATTCTCTTGAATCTTCTTCTCCATCCAATGTAGTACCAGTAATAGCAGGGACATCTAATGGAGATGGTAAATAAGCAACAACGCCATTTATCATTTCTTGAACCCCTTTGTTTTTGTAAGATGATCCACATATACATGGAACTATTTGATTTGCTATGGTAGCTTTTCTTAAGGCAACATGAATTTCATCTTCAGTTAATTCTTCACCTTCAAGATATTTTTCCATTAACTCCTCATCAGTTTCAGCTATAGCTTCCATCATTGCCATTCTGTACTCTGCTGCTTTTTCAGTTAATTCTGCAGGAATTTCTTCAATTCTTACATCTGTTCCTAAATCATCGTAGGTTATGATAGCATGATTAGCTATTAAATCTATCATTCCTTTGAAGTTTTCTTCTGAACCTACTGGAATTTGTATTGGCACTGCATTAGCTTTTAATCTATCTCTTACAGTTTTAATACATCTAAAGAAGTCTGCACCAGTAGCATCCATCTTATTAACATAAATCATTCTTGGAACGCCATACTTGTCTGCCTGTCTCCATACAGTTTCAGTTTGTGGTTCAACACCACTCTTAGCATCAAGAACTGTAACAGTTCCATCAAGTACTCTTAATGATCTTTCAACTTCAACAGTGAAGTCTACGTGACCAGGAGTATCTATAATATTTAATTCATGGTCTTTCCAGAAACATGTTGTTGCGGCAGAAGTAATTGTTATACCTCTTTCTTGTTCCTGAACCATCCAGTCCATTGTAGCTGCACCTTCGTGAACCTCACCTATTTTATGACTCTTACCAGTATAAAATAGTATACGCTCTGTAGTTGTAGTTTTACCTGCATCTATATGAGCCATTATTCCGAAGTTACGGAATTTCTCTAACGGGTATTGTCTAGCCATTCCTATTTCCTCCTCTTGACGAGTAATTTTAAATTCGACAAAACTGTTTCGGCCTTAGCCAAAACAGTTTTATTATTAGTATCTGTAATGAGCAAAAGCCTTATTTGCTTCAGCCATTTTATGAGTATCTTCTCTTTTCTTAACTGCAGCTCCTGTGTTGTTTGAAGCATCGATTAACTCATTAGCTAATCTTTCTCTCATGTACTTCTCGCCTCTTTTGTCACAAGCTAGCAACATCCATCTAATACCCAATGTTTGTCTTCTCTCTGGTCTAACTTCGATAGGTACTTGATATGTAGCTCCACCTATTCTTCTAGCTTTAACTTCAAGTAATGGCATTATATTGTTCATAGCTGTTTCAAAAACCTCTATAGGCTCTTTTCCAGTTTTCTCACGGATAATATCAAATGCGTCATAGCATATTTTCTGTGCTACACCTTTTTTTCCATCTTCCATAACACTGTTTATTAATTTAGTAACAACTTTTGAATTGTACATTGGATCCGGTAATACGTCTCTTTTTGCAATAAATCCTTTTCTTGGCATTTTTCTTCCCTCCTTAACATTCTAAAATTAACTCATAGGTACTCTGTATTTCTACCGTAAAATGCTCTGCTCTTATAATCTATGTAAATCTATATAAATTCGAAGGCATAGCACCCTTTAACTAAGACCTATTTTTGTTTAGGTCTCTTAGCACCGTATTTTGATCTTGATTGTAATCTGTTTGCTACTCCTGCAGAGTCTAAAGCTCCTCTGATTATGTGGTATCTACAACCTGGAAGGTCTTTTACTCTTCCTCCTCTTATAAGAACAACACTGTGCTCTTGTAGGTTGTGTCCCTCACCTGGAATATAAGCAGTTACTTCGTATCCGTTTGTAAGTCTAACTCTGGCTACTTTTCTTAAAGCTGAGTTTGGCTTCTTTGGAGTACTAGTTTTAACTACTGTACATACTCCTCTTTTTTGTGGACACTCTTTTAATGCTGGTGCTGTAGATTTTGTAACTAATGTCTTTCTACCTTTTCTTACTAATTGACTTATAGTTGGCATTATTTCACCTCCTTAAAATATTTGTTAATGCATATCTATTTTAATATATTTATTATAATAGATGCTATATAATAAATTAGTTGCTAGCTTAAAGATTAAATTACGAGTGCAGTTGCTGCAGAAACATCAATTCCACATAACACGCCTAATTCTTTCATAGTGTCAATTTGTATAATCTCTAGGGATTTCTCTTCTGCTAGTTCAAGTATAGGTTCTAGCAATTTAACATCTGCATCTTTTGCTATATACAGTTTGCTACCTAAATTGTTCTTTAAGGCTTTCATTGTTTGTTTAATACCAACAACTTTTTCCCCAGTAATTCTAGTCACTATACTATTCCCCCTCATAATTCAAGGTTAAAAGTGATAAAATACGATTTTATAAATCACACACAAAATGTATTTTATCACTTTATATAATTGATGTCAATAGAATGTCCTTGAAGATTATGCGTTAATTTCTGTTTCCTGAACTGGTTTGTTTTGAGAAATTCCGATTCCTCTATATCTGTTCATACCAGTTCCAGCCGGAATTAACTTACCTATTATTACATTCTCTTTTAGACCTACAAGTGGATCTATTTTACCTTTAATTGCAGCATCCGTAAGAACTCTGGTTGTTTCTTGGAAGGATGCAGCTGATAAGAAAGAATCTGTAGCAAGAGATGCTTTTGTAATTCCTAATAATGCTACATTTCCTTCTGCAGGTTTGCCTCCTTGCGTTAGAGCCCTTTCATTTGCTTCTTCAAAATCAAACATATCCATCATTGTACCTGGTAATAACTCAGTATCCCCAGAATCTTCTACTTTGATTTTTCTTGTCATTTGTCTTATTACAACTTCAAGATGTTTATCATTTATATCAACACCCTGCAATCTATAAACCTTTTGAACTTCTGATAAAAGATAGTTTTTAACACCTTTAACACCTTTAATTCTAATAATGTCATGAGGATTTACTGATCCTTCAGTAATTTCATCTCCAGCTTCTATTGAATCTCCATTTGCTACTTTAATTCTTGAACCAAATGGAATTTCATATATGAATTCTTCGCCGGAGTTAGATGTTACTATAACAGTTCTCTTTTTCTTTGTTTCTTCCATTTTTACTGTACCAGCACAATCACTTACAATAGCAAGCCCCTTTGGTTTTCTAGCTTCAAAAAGTTCTTCAACTCTTGGAAGACCTTGGGTGATATCGGCTCCAACAACTCCTCCAGTATGGAAAGTTCTCATTGTAAGCTGAGTACCTGGTTCTCCAATAGACTGAGCAGCAATTATACCTACAGCTTCACCTATATCAATTTTCTGCGCTGTTGCCATGTTCATACCATAGCATTTAGCACAAACACCTATTTTTGAATTACATGTAAATACAGATCTAATTTTTACTTTTTTAACACCAGCTTTTTCAACTTTATTAGCTAAAGCGGCATCCATATATTCATCTCTTTTTACTAGGACTTCTCCAGTTTCAGGATGAATTATTTCCTCAGCACTATATCTTCCTGAAAGTCTTTCACTTAATGGTTCAATTACTTCATTTCCTTCTTTGATCTCACTAACCTCATAACCCTCTTTAGTACCGCAATCCTCTATTCTAACTATAACATCTTGGCTAACGTCAACAAGTCTTCTTGTTAAATATCCTGAATCGGCAGTTTTAAGAGCAGTATCAGCATTTCCTTTTCTAGCTCCGTGAGTAGAAATAAAGTATTCTAATACTTCAAGACCCTCTCTAAATGATGCTCTGATTGGAAGTTCGATGATTTTACCAGACGGACTAGCCATAAGTCCTCTCATACCAGCTAACTGTTTAATCTGACTCTTAGAACCTCTGGCTCCTGAGTCTGCCATCATATTAATAGGGTTGAATTTATCTAAGCTGTCCATAAGAGCATTCGCTACATCTTCAGTAGTTTTTGTCCACTTATCTATAACTTTTTCATATCTTTCATCTTCAGATATGAATCCTCTTCTGTACATTTTCTCAATTTTTTCTATAGTACTATCTGCTTCTGCTAGTAATTCTTTCTTAATTTCTGGAACTTCCATATCAGAAATCGCTACCGTAATAGCTCCAATAGTAGAATAATGATATCCTTTTGCTTTTATCTCATCAAGCATTTTTGATGTTTCTGATGGGCCATATAATGTATAGCACTTATCTATTATTGTTCCCAAGTTCTTCTTACTTACTAGAAAATCTATTTCTAACTTAAATTCATTTTCATGAATAGATCTATCTATAAAACCAAGATTTTGAGGTATAGCTTCATTAAAAATTAATTTACCTAGTGTTGTTTCAATAATACCATAGCGCTTTTCACCATTAATAATTTTAGATACCCTTACTTTTATAGCAGCATGAATCTCCAAATCCTTTGTTTCATAAGCCATCATTACTTCATCTGGTGATGAGAATATTCTTCCTTCACCCTTAGCTCCTTCTCTATCTAATGTTAAGTAGTAAGAACCAAGGACCATATCTTGTGTAGGCACACAAACTGGTTTACCATCAGATGCCTTCATAATATTGTGTGCAGCAAGCATTAAGAATCTAGCTTCAGCTTGTGCTTCAACTGATAGAGGAACGTGCACCGCCATTTGGTCTCCATCGAAGTCAGCATTATAAGCAGTACATACAAGTGGATGAAGTTTTATAGCTCTTCCTTCTACTAGTATTGGTTGGAAAGCTTGAATTCCAAGTCTGTGAAGAGTAGGAGCACGGTTAAGTAATACTGGATGATCTTTTATAACTTCCTCAAGTACATCCCATACTTGAGGTTGAACCCTCTCTACCATTCTCTTGGCACTCTTAATATTATGTGCAACTCCACTTTCGGTTAATTTTTTCATTACAAATGGCTTGAATAATTCTAATGCCATTTCTTTTGGAAGTCCGCATTGATACATTTTAAGTTCAGGTCCTACAACAATAACTGAACGTCCTGAATAGTCAACACGTTTTCCTAGTAAGTTTTGTCTAAATCTTCCTTGCTTACCTTTAAGCATGTCAGAAAGAGATTTTAAAGGTCTATTTCCAGGTCCAGTTACTGGCCTACCTCTTCTTCCATTATCTATTAGTGAATCAACTGCTTCTTGAAGCATTCTCTTCTCATTTCTAACGATAATGTCTGGTGCTTGTAAATCCAATAATTTTTTTAGTCTATTATTTCTATTAATAACTCTTCTATATAAGTCATTCAAATCGGATGTTGCAAATCTTCCGCCATCCAACTGTACCATAGGTCTTAAATCAGGTGGTATTACAGGTATTACATCTATAATCATCCACTCAGGTTTATTGGCTGACTTTCTAAATGACTCCACTACGTCAAGACGTCTAATGGTTCTTATTTTCTTTTGTCCTGTACTTGTTTTAAAATCTTCTTTAAGCTCTGCAGAAAGTTTATCTAAATCTATATCTTGTAATAATACTTTTACAGATTCAGCACCCATTCCTGCTACAAAGCCATCATACCCATATTTATCAACAGCTTCTCTATAGTCTTTCTCTGTTAATATTTGTTTCTTATCAAGTGGTGTATCTTTTGGATCTAATACAACATAAGAAGCAAAATATAACACTTTTTCTAATGAACGAGGAGACATATCTAATATTAATCCCATACGAGATGGTATTCCTTTGAAGTACCAAATGTGAGATACAGGGGCAGCAAGTTCTATGTGCCCCATTCTTTCACGTCTTACTTTAGATTTTGTAACCTCAACTCCACATCTGTCACACACTATACCTTTATATCTAACTCTTTTATATTTACCGCAGTGACATTCCCAGTCTTTCATTGGTCCGAATATTCTCTCACAGAATAGACCATCTCTTTCTGGTTTCAATGTTCTATAGTTAATTGTTTCAGGTTTCTTTACTTCCCCTCTAGACCATTCTCTGATCTGTTCTGGTGAAGCTAGCCCTATTTGTATTGCATCAAAATTATTTAATTCAACCAAGGGTACATCCTCCCTTCAATTTAGTGTTCGTCGTTAAAATCATCTAAAACTAAATCAGAATCTAAGTCAATATCTAAATCGTCATCCATCTTAGGTTCTAGTTCATCATCAAAATCGTCCAACTTAATGTCTTCAAAATCCGAATCTTCATTTTCATCAGTTTCATCTGTTTCTATAGGTTCAATGAACTCTTTAACAGGTTCAATTGGAGTAACATCTTCTTTACCTTCTATGTTTACTTCTAAATCCTCAATCTCATCTTCAACGGATTCTTTAAGTTTAATTTCCTCACGATTCTCATCTAATAATTTAATATCTAAACATAGTGCTTGAAGTTCTTTTATAAGTACTTTGAATGATTCTGGAACCCCTGGTTCTGGAATATTCTCACCTTTTACAATAGCTTCATAAGTTTTAACTCTACCTACAACGTCATCAGATTTTACAGTTAAGATTTCTTGAAGTGTATGTGCTGAACCGTAAGCTTCAAGAGCCCAAAC
>DAMAVY010000030.1:7354-14494 GCA_032077725.1 Clostridium sp.
CATCTCTCCGAATCTTTGTCCTCCGAATTGAGCTTTACCACCTAATGGTTGTTGCGTTACTAATGAGTATGGCCCAGTAGATCTAGCATGTATTTTATCATCAACTAAGTGATGAAGTTTTAATATATACATATATCCAACTGTAACTCTACTATCGAATGGTTCACCGGTTCTTCCATCATAAAGCACTGTCTTACCATCTCTATTATATCCAGCTTGGTCTAAGCAATCTTGAATTTCTGTATCTAATGCTCCATCAAATACTGGAGTTGCAATGTGCCATCCAAGTTCACTTGCTGCCCATCCTAAATGAACCTCAAGTACCTGCCCAATATTCATACGTGATGGAACGCCTAGTGGATTCAAGCACAATTGAAGTGGTCTTCCATCTGGCAAGAATGGCATATCTTCTTGTGGTAACACTCTGGATATAACTCCTTTATTACCATGTCTTCCAGCCATCTTATCTCCAACAGATATCTTTCTCTTTTGAGCTATATAACATCTTACTAATTGATTAACTCCTGGTGGAAGTTCATCGGCATTTTCTTTTGTAAATACTTTCACATCTACGATTATACCAGCTTCACCATGAGGAACTCTTAATGATGTATCTCTTACTTCTCTTGCTTTTTCACCAAATATGGCTCTTAGTAATCTCTCTTCAGCAGTTAATTCAGTTTCTCCCTTTGGAGTAACTTTACCCACTAAAATATCTCCAGATCTTACTTCAGCACCTATTCTGATTATTCCACGTTCGTCTATATCTTTTAGAGCATCTTCACCAACATTTGGTATATCTCTAGTAATTTCTTCAGGTCCTAGCTTAGTGTCTCTAGCTTCTGATTCATACTCTTCAATATGAACTGAGGTAAATACATCATCTTTAACTAGTTCTTCTGATATAAGCATAGCATCCTCGTAGTTATATCCTTCCCAAGTTATAAATCCTATTCTTATGTTTTTACCTAATGCGACCTCACCTAAATCAGTAGATGGTCCATCAGCTAAAACGGTATTCACTTCTACTTTTTCACCCTTATCAACTATTGGTCTTTGATTTATACAAGTACCTGAGTTGGATCTCTTAAACTTTAATAAGTTATAAGTATCAGTACCGCCATCTTCATCTCTTTTTACTCTTATTTCATTACCACTAACATAGGACACAACCCCTGCATTTTTAGCTTTAGGTAATACACCAGAGTCTACAGCAGCTTTGTACTCAATACCTGTACCTACCACTGGAGCTTGTGTTTTAAGAAGAGGAACAGCCTGACGTTGCATGTTTGATCCCATCAGTGCACGTGTAGCATCATCATTCTCTAAGAAAGGAATCATTGCTGTAGCTACGGATACTATTTGTCTTGGTGATATATCAATTAAATCTACTTGCTCACATGGAACTATGATTACTTCTGCTTTATCCCTAACCGTAACTTTTTTATCAACAAAACTTCCATCTTCAGTCAATGGTTCACTAGCTTGTGCAACTAAATAATTATCTTCTTCGTCAGCGGTCAAATAAATTATTTCATCTGTAGCTTTGCCTGTTTCCTTATCAACTACTCTATATGGCGTTTGCATAAATCCATATTCATTAACCTTAGCAAATGTAGCTAAAGAGTTAATTAAACCTATGTTAGGACCTTCAGGCGTTTCTATAGGACACATTCTTCCATAATGAGAGTAATGAACGTCTCTTACTTCAAATCCTGCTCTCTCCCTTGACAAACCACCTGGTCCTAGTGCTGATAATCTTCTTTTATGCGTTAACTCAGATAATGGGTTTGTCTGATCCATAAATTGAGATAGTTGGGAACTTCCGAAGAATTCTTTTATAGCTGCAACCACAGGTCTTATGTTAATTAAAGCCTGAGGAGTAATTATTTCTTGATCTTGAACGGTCATTCTTTCTTTAACGACTCTTTCCATTCTTGATAAACCAATTCTAAATTGGTTTTGCAATAATTCGCCTACAGATCTTAATCTTCTATTTCCTAAATGATCTATATCATCTATATTTCCTACTCCGTATGGTAATCCTAATTCATAACTTAGTGTAGCATATATATCATCTCTAATTATGTGCTTTGGTACTAACTTTGTCATGTTAGCCTTAATTTGTTCTTTTATCTCTTCTTCTTCATGATATACATCTAGTATTTCTTTCAACGTTGGATAATGAACATTTTCTTTTACATGCAAATCAGAATTATCAAAACTTACATGTTTGGATAAATCTACGAAGTTATTTCCTATTACTCTTACAATTCTGTCATCCACTTGAATATCTACAGAATTTATTCCTAAATTTTGTATTTCATTAGCTATTTCTCTAGCTATTTTATTTCCTTTTTCAACTATAATCTCTCCAGTTAAAGGATTGATTATATTTTCAGCAGCTACTTGATTCATAATTCTCCATCTTATAGCAAGCTTTTTATTGAATTTATACCTACCCACTTTTGATAAATCATATCTTTTTGCATCAAAAAACAATGATTCTATTAATGAAATAGCACTATCCACAGTTGGTGGTTCACCAGGTCTTAATCTCTTATAAATTTCTAACAGTGCATCATTTTTTTCTTTTGTGTTATCTTTTTCCAACGATGCTTTAAGTCTTTCGTCTTCACCAAAAACTTCAAGTATCTCTGCATCGCTTCCATAATTTAGCATTACCCTCATAAGTACTGTAATAGGTAACTTTCTTGTTTTGTCTATTCTCACATAAATTATATCATTAGAGTCAGTCTCGTATTCAAGCCATGCTCCTCTGTTTGGTATAACCGTTGCAGAAAATAACTTCTTACCTGTCTTATCAACAGTGTAATTATAATATACTCCTGGAGATCTAACTAATTGGCTAACTATAACTCTCTCAGCTCCATTAATAACAAAGGTACCTTGATCTGTCATTATTGGGAAATCCCCCATAAAGACTTCTTGTTCCTTTATTTCTCCCGTTTCATTATTTTGTAACCTAACTTTCACCTTTAATGGTGCTGCATAAGTAGTATCTCTTTCCTTGCACTGTTCTACAGAGTACTTGATATTTTCCATATCCAATTTATAATTGACAAATTTTAAAGATAAATTGCCAGTATAGTCTTGTATTGGATTAATGTCATCAAATACTTCGTGCAACCCTTCAGCCAAAAACCACTTGTATGAATCGATTTGAACCTCAATTAAATTTGGCATCTCAGCTGTTTCTTTTACCTTGGAAAAACTCATTCTTTCCCTTTTACCAACTTTTACAGGATGTACCATATATTTTTCACCCCTTGTATAAACTAAAATAACCCAAAGACACACTTTCCCCTAGGACTTTGTGTTTCGGACTTACACTTATTCATCATACAATTCTATCCTTAACATAAATAAATATTCATATCTCTATAATGTTTATATAAATATGAAATTTATTACATTAAAATTAGATTGTAGATTTAATTTACTATATTCGCATTGAATTATGATATCATTTTTATTTCATATTGTCAACACATGTTAAGTGTTTTAATATGAAATATTAATATTAACTTCATTAAGTTAATATTATCTATCGTTACAAAAATGGAGTACTTAATCTAAGTACTCCATAATGTAAATCATTTAATAGAATTTACTATTTTATTTCTACAGAAGCTCCAACTTCTTCAAGTTTAGCTTTCATGCTTTCAGCATCTTCTTTGCTTACGCCTTCTTTAACATTTTTAGGAGCTCCATCAACTACATCTTTAGCTTCTTTTAATCCTAATCCAGTTAACTCTCTAACTACTTTTATAACTTTTATTTTTGATTCTCCAGCACTAGTTAAAACTACGTCAAACTCAGTTTTTTCTTCTGCTGCTGCTCCTGCAACTGCTCCACCTGCTACTGCTACTGGTGCTGCTGCACTTACTCCAAATTCCTCTTCACAAGCTTTAACTAGCTCGTTTAATTCTAAAACACTCATATCTTTAATAGCTTGAATTATCTCTTCTCTTGACATTTTAAAATGCACCTCCGAATATTTTTAATTATATTTTATTTTCACTACATGATTCTAACTAAAAGTTAGATATTTTACTCTGCTACTTCTTGGCCTTTTTTCTCAGCTACAGCATTTAATAGATATGCTAAGTTTGAAAGTGGAGCTTTGAAGCTTCCAAGTAGTTTTGCAATAAGTATTTCTTTTGAAGGTATTGATGCGATTTCATTAATTTGAGCCTCACCAAATAATTGACCTTCTATTACTCCCGCTTTTAGTTGAAGTTTTTTATGATTCTTAGCAAAGTTACTTAAAACTCTTGCTGGAGCTGTTGGATCTTCATATCCAAGTGCTATTGAAATTGGTCCTTGAAGATATTGGTCTAATCCTTCAATTCCACATTCTTTAGCAGCTAACAAAACTAGTGTATTTTTATATACTCTGTATTCAACACCTGCTTCTCTTAGAGCTTTTCTTAATTCTGTATCTTCTTCAACAGTTAATCCTTGATACTCACTAAGAACAATTCCTTGAGATTTTTGTAATTTTTCTTTTATTTCAGCAATTTTTGCTTCTTTTAAAGATCTATTTTTACTTTGCACTGTGTATCCACCTCCTTACAGCTTTCACTGTATATTAAAAAATTAAGGTCTCTCCGCAAACACGAAGAGACCAATAAAATCATTTATCAGTATCCTCGGTAGGTATCTAGTTACGCTTTCGCACCTACTGTCTACGGAATATATTCAACTTCTGTATTATATCACACCAAACAATTGAATGCAATATTAATCTAATACTTTTGTTGGATTAATTTTAACCCCTGGTCCCATAGTTGACGCTACAGTAACAGATTTGATATATTGTCCTTTTGCAGCAGCTGGTTTAGCTTTAACAATAGCTTCTAATAATGTATGGAAGTTATTCATTAATTTTTCAGCTCCAAAGGATTTTTTACCAATTCCAACGTGAACAATAGCAGTTTTATCTACTCTATATTCAACTTTACCAGCTTTAATATCATTTAAAGCTCTTGCTACGTCAAATGTAACAGTTCCTGATTTAGGGTTTGGCATTAAACCTTTTGGTCCTAATACTCTACCTAGTCTACCAACTACACCCATCATATCAGGAGTAGCTACAACTACGTCAAACTCAAACCAGTTCTCTTTTTGTATTTTATCTACTAGTTCTTCTGCTCCAACGAAATCAGCTCCAGCAGCTTCTGCTTCTTTAGCTTTATCTCCTTTAGCGAATACTAATACTCTAACAGTTTTACCTGTTCCATGAGGAAGTACTACTGCTCCTCTTACTTGTTGATCTGCATGTCTTGGGTCAACACCAAGTCTTACGTGAACTTCTATAGTTTCATCAAATTTAGCTTTAGATGTTTTTATTACAAGTTCCATAGATTCTGCTGGTGTATATAGAGTGTTTTTATCTACTAATTTAGCGCTCTCTATGTAATTTTTTCCCATTTTAGCCATTTTGCATCCTCCTTTGTGGTACTAACGGTTTTTGCCTCCCACCGAATTAATTGAAATTATTCTTCGATTACTATTCCCATGCTTCTAGCTGTTCCAGCTATCATGCTCATTGCAGCTTCTACTGATGCAGCATTTAAATCTGGCATCTTTAATTCAGCTATTTCTCTAACTTTAGCTGATGAAACTGTAGCAACTTTAGTTTTGTTAGGAACACCTGATCCACTCTCAATTCCAGCTGCTTTCTTAAGCAATACTGCTGCTGGTGGAGTTTTTAGTATGAAACTAAATGATCTGTCTTGATAAACTGTAATTACAACTGGTATTATCATACCTGGTTGATCTGCAGTTTTTGCGTTGAATTCCTTACAGAATCCCATAATGTTTACACCATGTTGACCAAGTGCAGGTCCTACTGGTGGTGCTGGTGTTGCCTTTCCTGCAGGAAGTTGAAGTTTTATCATTCCTGTTATTTTCTTAGCCATGAGTTTACACCTCCTATAATGTGGTAAGCGGACTTTTAAGTCCTCCCACTTAAATAGAATTACATCCTAAGGACTTAATTCTACTAAGTCTTATTGTTTTTGTATTTGATTAAAATCAAGTTCAACAGAGGTTTCTCTGCCAAACATGTTAACTAATCCTTTAATTTTGTGTTTTTCTATAAATATTTCAGTAATAACTACAGAGAAGTCCTCGAAAGGTCCTGATACTACTCTAACTTGTTCTCCTACTTCAACATCTACATTAATTTTCTTCTCAACAATTCCCATGTTATGAATTTCATCTTCAGTTAGTGCTACCGGTTTCGATCCAGGACCTACAAAACCAGTAACTCCTCTAGTATTTCTAACAATATACCAAGAGTCATCTGTCATAACCATTTTTACCATTACATATCCAGGAAATACTTTTCTAAGTACAACTTTTTCTTTTCCATCCTTGATTTCCACTTGTTCTTCCATAGGAACTTGAATATCATGAACAAATTCTTCAAGATTTCTATTTTCAATAGCTTTTTCAAGGTTGGCTTTAACTTTGTTTTCATAACCTGAATATGTGTGTACTACATACCATCTAGCTTTTTCTCCTGCCATAGCTACAGGGGCGATAATATATATCTATCCCCTTACCTCCCTTTTAAATTATTTGAAAATCAAATTAAAAAGGTTTTTAAAACCAGCATCTAACAAACCTACAGTTACTACATAAAGAAGACAAAAGCACATTACAGCCACAAAAGCTTTTTTAAGCTCATCTTTTGCAGGCCATGTCACTCTTTTAAATTCCGCTTTTAAGTCGATAAAAAACTGTATTATCTTCATTTGTTTTTTAGATTTTATTGCTTTAACATCAACTTTTTCAGCCATAATTTTCACATCCCCAAAATATTTGAAGTTCTAAAAGAACTATTTTGTTTCTTTATGAAGTGTATGTTTGTGGCAGAACCTGCAGTATTTTTGCATTTCGATTCTGTCTGGGTTATTTTTTTTGTTTTTCATAGTATTGTAATTTCTTTGTTTACATTCAGTACATGCTAAAGTTATTTTAACTCTCACAATCTACACCTCCTAGTTTTACGTGTAACTAACTTATTTTTATAATATCTAGTAAATTTCACTCTTGATAATTTAGTGCTAACTGTAATTTGTTACTTAAACAACTTAACATAAGTTA
>DAMAVY010000031.1:0-14228 GCA_032077725.1 Clostridium sp.
CCAGCTCACCATCAATGTAAGTTTCTCCCACATTGACTTCATCTATTTTATCAAGACTGATATCCAAAATATCTTTATCAAGAACTATAAAATCAGCATGATATCCTGGAGCAAGCTTACCTACATCTGGAATACCAGTAATCTCTTGAGCTTCTCTAGTATAAAATTCAATGGCCGTAGGTACATCTACTCTATGCTCTTGGCCACAATCAGTACCATCATAAGATATACGTGTAACCGCAGCTTTTATGGAGACAAAAGGATCTGACGGATCTGCCCATGCTGTTGCAGGAGCATCGGAAGAAAACGCTACTTTAATTCCAGCTTTTAGCATTGATTGAACTGGATAGGTTTTCTTTGTCCTTTCAGAGCCTAAGTTCTTAAGATAACTTTCAATTTCAGCATACTGAAAAATTGGTTGTGTCACAATGGCTATTCCCATTTCTGCTCCACGCTGAAGAGCTTTTTTTGTAGGCATAGCAGCATGTTCAATTCTAATGGACGGCTTATCTTTAAGCCATCCAGGTTTTCCATAGAAAGTATCTACAACTAAATCAATTGCCTGTTCACCCATAGCATGTATAGCCAATTGAATTTGGTTACGTTTAGCATATTCTGCAGCTTCTAATAACTCTTCCTTAGAAATTGTTGAAAGTCCATAATTATCTTCATCATTAAGATATGGCGGATTAATCCAAGCGGTCTTTCCTGAAATACTACCATCAGCAAGAATTTTAACTCCTCCAACGTAAATAGGATTTTCACAACATAACTTTTCTTTTTCTAAAGAAGAACTCTTATCTATATCCGAATTAATATAATATAAAACTGCACGCTGCTTAAAGCCTTTTTCACGAGCCTTATTAAACAAGTTATAGTAATCATCTTCCCCTGTTTTGGCTAGCATTTCTGTTATAGAAGTAATTCCATGGGCAAGAAGCATCTGACTTAAATTAGCAAGATTAACAGCACTTTCATCAAGGGTTGGTGCTGGCACAATTTTAGTAACCAATTTTTTGGCATTTTCTCGAAGAATACCTGTTGGTTCTCCATTAGAATCCTTGTCAATTTCTCCACCTTGAGGATTAGGGGTATTTTTATCAATACCAGCCATTTTTAGAGCCTTACTGTTAGCAACCGCAATATGAACGCAAGTACGAACTATAACAACTGGAGTATTTGGCGCCACCTTATCTAAGTCATAGCGTGTTGGAGTTCGATGTTCTTTTAGCTTACATTCATCAAATCCCCAACCTTCTATCCAAGCATCAGGTCCTTGCTTTTCTATTTTTTTCCTTATATGTTCTAATAATTCTTCAATAGAATTAGTTATTGGAGGTGTACATGCAATTTGATTTACCGCATTAGCTAGAAAAAACGGATGCATATGTGCATCAATAAAGCCTGGAAGTACCCTTCGACTTTGAAGATTTATACGCTTACCATCCACTTCTTTTAAATCTTTTTCATCTCCTATCCAGGTAATTCTCCCATTGCGTACAATCATTGTATCTGCATATGGTTGAGCCGGATTGGATGTAAAAATTTTTCCGTTAAAAAAAATATAATTACTTTTTTCATTCATAACAATTTACTCCTTATAAACATAGATTTCATTTTTAATATTTATCCCTTTATCATGAAGTTTTCTCAAGTTTTTTGAAATAAAATTCACTCAATTTATTCTACTTTATTAAAGTCAACTTTATTATAAGGTTCAATTTAATTATACTCAAAAATAACATGTTTACAATTAGGTATGTGTGGTTATATAACTATTTTTCAAAATTATATAACATGTTAATTAATAATAATGCAAAATGAGTTAATATAGTTACAGTTTTTCTCAAATGGTACGATATATTAATTATATATGACAATTACAGCTTTCCATATTTATTCATAAAATGACACAATTTCGACTAACTTTATTCCAATTGTGTCATTTTATATGTTATAATTCTAAAATCAACAAGAATTATATACTATATTTATAAAAAAATTCTTGTTTTATCAATAAATATAGTATAAAATTTAATAATTATCTATGTAACATATTACCGCATAAAGATAAATTTATCTAAAATAAAATAATTTACTAAGGAGAAAATACTATGAAGTTTAAAAGTATCAAAAAAGCAACTTTAGTACTAATATTACCTACAGTACTAACTACAACATTAGCCTTATCTTTTCTAAGTTTTTATAGTGCTAAATCGCTTATTAATCAAGAAATACAGAATAAAATGAAATTTCAGTTAGGACAAAATATTAATAGTATAAAAACAAATTTACAAAAACATGGTGAAATTCCAGCTACTTTAGCAAGAACCGTGGAAGCATCCTATAACACAATGACAGAAGAAAATTTCATTTCTTTAGTTAAAAAAGCACCCACAACAAATGCAGCTACCTTAGGAACAGGTGTGTGGTTTGAGCCTTACAAATACAAAAATGATGTAAAATATTTTGGACCTTATGGACATAAAGAAGGTAGTGAATTAGTTTACACTGACGCTTATAATACGGAGGAATATAATTATCCAGAACAAGATTGGTACATAGGTGCAAAAAATACAGACAAAACCATAGTTTGGTCATCCCCATATTATGATGAAACTACAAATACTACTATGGTATCAGTTTCAGCACCTTTTTATGATGAAAATAACAAATTCTTAGGTGCAGCTACTGGGGATATAGATATAACTAGCCTACAAAAGGAAATTGGACAAGTTAAAGTTGGTGAAAAAGGAAAAGCAATTCTTTTGTCAAATGAAGGACTTTACATGGCCGGAGTAGACGCTAGTGAAATAATGAAAACAAATATTATAAAAGATTCAAATTCTAGTTTAGCTGCTGTTGGACAAGATATACTAGATAAAAATGAAGGACAAGTTACTTTTACTGATTCCAATGGTGTTAATCGATTGTACTATGCTAGTGATGAAGAAACCGGCTGGACTATTGGTTTAATTATTTCAGAAGATGAGCTGTTCGCTCCACTTGATAAATTGTTACTAAACTTAAGCATAATAATTGCTGTTATATTAGTTATAATAGTAGCTATGGCTATTTACTATAGCAAATATATAACTGATAGAATAAACCCAGTTAATAAGTTATCAAAAGACATTGCAGAAGGCGATCTTACTCATAATTTAGAGATAAAATCTGAGGATGAATTAGGACAAATGGGTGGTCACCTAAACAATATGATAAATAATTTGCGAAACATAGTATCAAATGTTTCCTCATCCATAGAAAACTTAGTAGCCACTTGTCAGGAACTTACTGCTAGTTCTGAACAGACAAAAATTGCTGCAGATGAGATAGCAATTTCTATACAAGATATGGCTAGTAATGAAGAGAAACAGGACGAAGTAACAGAAGAAGTTTCCAATGTTTCAGATAAAGTATTTAATGGAATGAAGAATATATCAGATAGTGTAGATAAAGTTAACAAATCAGCTAGTGAAGCATATGATAGAGCTAAAAATGGAACAAAAGTCGTTGAAGAAGCTATTAGCCATATGAATAATATTGATAATAAAGTAAATACTTCAGCAGACATTGTCAATGTTTTGGGTGAAAAATCTAATGAAATAGGCAGTATTGCATCATTAATTACTGATGTTTCAAAGCAAACAAATCTATTAGCACTTAATGCAGCAATTGAAGCAGCTAGAGCTGGTGAACATGGTCGTGGTTTCGCTGTTGTTGCTGAAGAAGTACGAAAACTTGCTGAACAATCTGGAAATGCAGCAAAACAAGTTAGTACTATAATACTGGAAATACAAAGTGAAATAACAAATGCAGTAAAATCAATGCATGAAGGTACCGATGCAGTAAAACAAGGAATGATAATAGTTAAAAACACAGGTGATTCTTTCCAAAATATTTTATCTGATGTAGATGATGTATCAAAACAAATGCAACGAACATCTGATGAAGTTATTGAAACTTATCATGGCACTCAAGATGTAGTTAAATCTATGAATAAGATAACTGAAATAACAAAAGAATCTGCAGAAAGTACACAAAATATAGCAGCCGCTACTGAAGAACAAAGTGCATTAATGAAAGAAGTGGCAAACGCCGCAGAAGCACTAACCGAAATGGCTGTAGAATTAGAAGCAACCTTTAGCATATTTAAAATATAAAATATAGAAATAATGAATATCACCCCGTTAAGTAGCACTATAAAAAAGTGTTTTAAATTCACTTAACGGAGTGGTATTTGTTTTCTATAAAATCTATCTTTATCGACAGCCACAAGAATATATAGTATAATTTACCTAAAATATATGTTACAAGGAGGTATTATTTTGGTTAAAAAAATCTTGGCAACAATTTTAACATTTCTTATGTGTATCACAATGTTAATTGGTTGTGGAAAATCGGATCCAGTACAAGAAGATTTAATTAATTATATAAATAATGAAAAACCAACTTTGGTTGAGTATGAAAATAAAATAACAGCAGAATATACAGCTTGTACAACACAAGTTCCAGTTGACAATGGAGCTTTAGCAGCAAAATTAAAAGATACTGTCATTCCTACTACCGAAGAGCTACTTACAAAAGCTAAAGCAATTACTCCAGCAACAGAAGAAGTTAATAAGCTACATGCTAAGTATATTGCAGTTGTTACTGAACAACTTGAAGGATTTAATTTATTACTTGAGGCAGCTGAAAATAGTGACAAAACATTAGTAGCCACCGTAGACGAAAAGCTTACCCATGCAGATACAGTATCAAAAGAATATTTAGCAGATATGAATGCTTTAAAAAAGAAACATAACATTATAGATAAATAGTGTAAATATCAAGAATAATAAAATAAAAATCCAGTTGTGAGTGACACAACTGGATTTTTTACTATTAAAGAAAAAAGAAAATTTTTCAAATTTATACATTGATTTGATTATTATTTTAAAAGTGCATTGGCTATTAATGTATCAAATTTACGGATATCTACTCCCTTTTGTAGTTTTACTTTGATTTGACCTGCTCTAGTCCATAATTCAACTTCAGCATTAATATCAAAAAGCTTCCCTGCATTTTCTGTAGACCACATATTAATAGAAGAATAAGGTAAAGAATAAATCTCTATTTTCTTCCCTGTAAGCCCTTGTGCATCTCTTACAATTAATCTTTTATTAGTAAAAATTGCGCTATCACGGAATGTTTTATAAGCCGCAACTGCTACTTCTCCTTCCACCAATAAATCGTTAACGTCATTGGGAATTGGGCATTCAGATACCAGTGTCCATGTTAATATTCCTTGTGTTTCTGCCATTTTGTTTACCTCCTATAAGTAAATCATTATCATTATTTACTTATTCAACGTATATTTAGATATACCTTCCTCAATAAATCAATTTTTTACTAAAACTTTAATCCTTTTGAATGGATATGTCCCATAGAGTTAGCCTCTTGATACATTGCATTTATCTGCCTGGTTGTTTTTATAAGATTTATAAAATAAAAATAGCCTACTACAATATTTTCATTTTATTATAGAAGGCTATTTTTATTTTTATTTTCACACTTTTTTCACAGACTCGCTATAATCAGCGCTAAGTTCTTACATATTATTACTATCATATTTACCTAGTAATTCTTGAAGTTTTCTTGCCTGCATGGCTGAATCCTCAGCAAATCCTTTGAATGCTCTATCAACCTCTTCATCTTCTACCATGTCTGAATATTCCTGGTAATCTCTTACGTTCTCTTGAGCATCTAGTAGCTTTTGTTTTATCATATCTTCAGTTGTTAATTTCATTTTAACACCTTCCTTTCTAATTTATTTTTACCTTAGAAAGATATTTTATTCCTTTGCGTGTTAATACGAAGGATACGGGACAATAAACTTTTATACTGTTACTGTTTTCGAACATTCATCTAAATTCGAAAATAAACAATAAGATTGCAGTAAATATTATTAAAAATTTACTGCAATCTTACAAATTTATATTCTTAATTTATAGCTTAAATTAAATTGTATCTTTCCAGAAGTTCTTCCACCATTGTTCCTTCTGCTTTCTTTAATACTTTACCTACAGCTAATTTAGTTTTAAGTGGAAGTTTTATATCCGAAAGCTTTTTACCATCCATCATCTTTGATGTAGAATCTAATAATACACGTACATCATAACAAGAGCCAAATACTTCTGGAACAGCACGATCTACATTAAGTAATGTATATACAGCCTCCATACCTGTTCTAACTGAATATTCAGTTGTAAACACTGTATCACGAATAGTATCTGCAAATTGTCCTATGAATGCAAAGTTAGTACATCCTTCTGGAACCACCTTAGGTCTATCACCCTTTGTTCTTGGCATAAAGAATGCTGTAATATATGGCATCATACATGGAACACAGTTAGCAGATTTAGTAGCCATGTCATGAATCTCTGATTCAGGTACACCCATGTGATATAACCATTCTTCAGTTATTTCTATACCAGTACAATCTTTCATTGGTTTCTTAATATAATCTCCTGGTACATCAGTAAATAATCCATATACCCAAACTACAAGCTGATCTCCAGGTTGTGATTTAAAATGTGGTTGACGATTTAAAGTATAACTCATAAGCCATTTTGAATCTTTTGCTGTAATTATACCTCCAGTAACCACTTTCCCACTAAATGGATCACGTTTGCAAATCTTTTCAATATAAGGTGGAATTCTATCATCAAGTGTAGTTATTGTAGCAGACTCCCAATTTGTTGCTTTTGTATTTGTACAGAACTTATCTGGATGACCAAAAGATTGATCTTGACTTGCAATGTTTCTCCACAATTGCCAACATCCTCCAATAGTATCATTTAGTTCAGGAGCATGATTATTATCACCTAAAGCAGCATTTTCTGTACAACTTCCATTTGTAACAAATACTAAATCATCTTCAGTTAAATCTACAGATTCTTCTTTTCCATCATGAAGACATACTATTTTCTTTGCTACTTTTTTATTTCCATTAATATCAAAAACAACATTTGTTACTTGAGTATTATACTGGAATTGAACCCCATGAGATTCAAGATATTTTACCATTGGAAGAATTAATGATTCATATTGATTATATTTAGTAAATTTCAAAGCTGAAAAATCAGGAAGTCCTCCTATATGATGAATAAATCTCTGGATATAAAGCTTCATTTCTAAAGCACTATGCCACTCTTCAAAAGCAAACATTGTTCTCCAATAAAGCCAGAAATTTGATTTGTAAAACTCATCTGTAAATACATCTTCTATCTTCTTATCATATAAATCCTCATCACGAGTCATAAATAATTTTACAATTTCCAATGATGCCTTATCACTAAGTGCAAATTTTCCATCTGTATGTGCATCTTGTCCCCTTTTCTCTGTTGCCCTCATTAATGAATAATTTGGATCCTTCTTATTAAGCCAATAGTATTCATCTAAAACTGAAGCTCCTTCTTTTTCTAATGAAGGTATAGAATGGAACAAATCCCACAAACATTCAAAGTGATTTTCCATTTCACGTCCACCACGAGCTATAAAACCTCTTTGATTATCTTTAATTCCATCACATGCTCCACCTGGAAGACTCATCTCTTCTAGCACATGAATATGTTCACCTTTCATTTGACCGTCTCTAATTAAAAAACATGCTGCTGCTAAACTAGCAAGTCCAGAACCTACTAAATATGCTGACTTTCTATCAACATTTTCTGGTTTTTCTGGGCGAGCAAATGCTTCATAGTTTCCATTTGCGTAATACATACTAATACCTCCTAATAAAATAATTCTTCCTTTATTTATATATTAGACATCATTGTTTATTTCATCGATAGACAATATTTTAATTTTGTCCAAACTTTCAACACATATATCATTTTGTATAAGAAAAAACGTGAAAGTCATTACCCTTACGTCATTAATTTTAGTACATTTTAAACATCCATATCTCTTTTCTTATAAGATGTATAAGTCACAAAAACCAGTGCAACAATTATAGCAAAGGACAAAATCACAAATACCGGTTCAAACCCTCCACCACTCAACAGCTTTGATTGAATTCGGTATTTGTGACAACAATTCATTCATTGACTAACCTGTTTCTGCATATGCGGTAAATTTAGCTATTGAGGAAACGATGATTAAAATATTACGATACTCCAAATAATAAGTGATTTTCTATGTTCCTTTAATTCTCTTGAAAAAATATTCATCCTTTATCCCTCCTAAACTGCATGGATATCTTTTTTAAGATAAACCCGGTAGCTTACTGCAATTGCTGCAATCAGTTTGGACGTCATTATGCCAATATAGTTAGTGGATATAGTTCAAATTTCTAATACACACTTGCTTCAAGAATCTTCTTGCACCTTCTTATATCCATTTTTATTTCACGGTTCTCAAAAAAATAAACCTCTGTCCCTGACCAGATAAATACCCAGCACATTATGCTTAATACACCTGCAAAATAAGCATGGCTGCTTGAAAGCTGCAAATAGATTAAACCAATAATTATACCAATCACATATAAAGCATAAGCCTTTTTATTGTTTCTGGAACAGGTATATTTATCTTTTTTCACACGGTTAGAAAATGTGTTTAATAATGCGGTCTTCAAGGATTTATCATTTGCTTCATTCTGTCCCCTAAAATGTATCTCAATTTTCCTTTTATCAATGCTAATTTTTGATATTATGAAATCCTCCAGTTCAGATATGAAGTGAATATCATCCGGACTATAATATCGTGCAAATGGTGTATCTGTTTCATCTAAAAAGATATTTATGCTTAAATTATCATTCATGTTAGCACTCCTCTTATGCATGCAATTATCTGCAATGATTATCTACTGCACATCCTAACCTACTTAAATCATTCCAATTTATTGTGTGTATAAGTGTGTTTTTTATTCAAACAGTTTATTAGAAATAGTTGTTCTCCCATATAGTATAGAATTTATTCTTTCATTTAAAGTTCTTATGCTCCATCTTTCATTTATGCTAATAGTAATATAAAGTATCCCGCTTCCCTATAGGTACTATAAACTGTGTTTTTTTATCTTGTTGATTATTCTTAAGCAACCATCAAGGTGTAGCATCTGATGTCTTGAAAAAGGCATTAGTAACAAACCAGCAAAGGTTTTGCTGCACCAATAATCAACAAGCCAAAAAGCATTCTCATCAGCTGATACAGTGTGAAGTTTCAACAACTCAATTTTTCTCTCGCCGGATACTTTAGTTTTTGAATCTTCATAACTCATATCATTTATTATATTATTTGTATTACTTAAAACATCCATTGTATAATTTCTCAATTGATTTATATCTAACATCATACTAAATTCAACTAGTTTATCACGTGATATCTCATTGCCTGTAGTTACAATAGGGGAATTTAGAAATTTGTCGTAATTTTTCGCAAAGAAAGCTTGTTCTGTTGCTGCAATCAAAGTGTTTGATGTAATATCTTCAATTCTAGTGAGATGATATAGATAATATGCTATTGTCTTATCTGTAGCAAGAGGCATTTTTACAAAATCCTCATAGTTACAAGTAGTAAATATATACTCATATATTGATATCAATTCACCTCTGAGCTCAAGTAATTTTTCCTTGCCAAGTTCAAAAGAGTTTTTGCTCTTTATATTTGCTTGAAAAGACTTAAAAATATCTGAACGCTCCTGTTTTGTTTTCATCAAATCACTCCTTAGAATTTATACTTTCATTATAAAAACAACTTCCCATTATACTCGAACAACATATTTAGTTTAATAACCTTAATCTGATATATACTCATTAACAGTTTGAATTACATCCTTTGCTTGTATAGATATAGGCGCTATTACACATATATCCTTGCTAAGAATAATCTGATAACCTTCAAATGTATACACCTTATTATTTTCTAAATTTGTAATTTCTAAATGCTTCGTCATGTCCTTTATTGATGTCTTACCGTTTTTAAAGGCATCTTCTATTTCTATTCTATTTGCAAAAAAATCTATAAAATACGCTTCTTCTAAGTTGTAAGTATAAATCTTGTAATCATCATACTCTCCAATAAAATCGATACCTTCATTATCATTTATACTTATACACATATTATTGCTTACTGCTTTATTATTATACTGCTGATGATATGCCGAGGTTAGTGTTATAACTAATCCTGCAAATAACAATGCACATATAACTGCTATTATAATCAATAACTTAACCATGGTTGAATATTTCTTCTTACACTTTTTAAAATAATGTACTTCCTTGGTATTATTTTGATTCTCTGTATCTGACACAGACATTGGTTTTATCATCTGTTCATATTCTTTATTACAATTTTCGCACTCTTGCAAATGATCCTTTATATCTTTATCGGTTTTATTACTTGTCAATTTATCAATATAAATTGGCAATAAATCTTTTACTATATAGCAATCTAATTTCATTTTTGTTAGTCTCCTTCCATTAACTTCTTTTTTGCCCTGTAAAACGTTACTCTTACACAATTTTCTGACTTTCCAACTATTTCTCCTATTTCTGCAAAAGATAGATCACTTGAAATTCGCAAAAATACAATCTCTTTAATATTTTCATCAAATTTGCGCAGTTTCTTATAAAATTCTACCTTACAAAATCGATTAGCAACCTCAGAATTTAAATCATACGAATCTGGTATATCTGCATTTAATGCATCAATGGAAACCACTTCATATTTCTTATTTTTTTCAATGTATCTATACCAAACATGTTTAGCAATCTGACAAAGCCATACAGAAGATTTACACTCTCCGCGATATTTATCTATTGTTCTCATAGCCTGGTAAAAAGTTTCCTGTGTGAGTTCTTCTGCTAAATTATTATCATGGATCATAGATAATAAATATAAATATACCTTTTTTCCATGAATCTTATAGTACTCCTCAATTTCTTTCACATTTTCACCTCCTAATATTAAGTCAATAAAAGAACAGTTTCGTTACAAGCAATCTGCAATTTTCTTTTACTTTCCTAAAATTACTTTTATAATTTATATCCTATAGCAAAAATAAACTTCCAGTTCATGTTATGGGGACAGACCCCATAGGATATGACTGGAAGTTAACTCCTTGCTACTTTTATCTTTATAAAAGGAATGCATTTCTTTACTTGTATGTATCTTTGCATTATCAAAAACATAACAACTCTTTAAGTATGCAGGGTAATCTTCTATATAATTTTTTTTCTCATTTGTATAATTTCAAAATTCTCATTTTCAATTTCAGCTTGGCAGGTCAAAAAAGGCTTATAGCCTGCTCTTTCATATACCTTTATTGCTCTTTCATTGAAAGCCGCAACACCACATCTAACATATTCACCCTTGTAGTTATACTCTCTTACTGCAAAACTAATGGATTCTAAAACAAAACTTAATCCAAATCCCTTTCCACACACCTCTGGTTT
The DNA here is from genome assembly GCA_032077725.1 of Clostridium sp. Lineage (GTDB taxonomy): Bacteria > Bacillota > Clostridia > Clostridiales > Clostridiaceae > Clostridium_J. Next base: position 11,436 of record DAMAVY010000031.1, read on the forward strand.
TAATCCCCAACCAGTCCACATTTCATAAATGTTTTGTGGATTCTCTTTAACTACTCTATGTTCAACGTAACCATCATCTTCAGAACTTTCATATTCTTCTTTAAAGAATTCTATCGTTAACTCCCCAACAAGGCTATTTTCTTCATCTAATGCTGCAAATCTTCCTACTCCCCAATTTTTTTCATCAAGCAAAAGTTCCTCTTCATTCACATAATCATATATATGATACTGTCCATCATACTTCCAATTATTAATCATTTCCTTTGCATATTCTAAGTTCATTGGAACAAATTTAAATTTCATAATATCCCTCCATCTTATTTTCCATATTGATTATAGTTTTTATATTTGATTAATACTCATTAATAAAGCACATGATTTACTAATACTCTCGTACTCCTTCTACAATCATTCTGAACCCTTCTTGTTTAAATGCAATTCTTTCAAAATTTGCATTATGGAAAAATCGTTTCATTTCCATAATGCTATAAATTCTTACATCTCCCATCTTTAAACGAGGAAATATAAAATTCTCAATATGACGAATAATAATCGGTGCTGTTGGATCCGCTACTATAAGCTTTCCCTTGTGCTTCAATATACGATAGGCTTCTTTCATAAAACCTTCTGGATCAATAAAATGATGAAATGCACAACATACCGTAATTACATCAAATGAATTGTCCTCAAATGGTGTTTTATCAGCTTCACAAACCTTGAAGGAAATTCCGTTATTTTCTTTCTGTGCAGCTTTAATCATTTCATCTGAAATATCGATTCCAAATCCATTGATTCTAGCTTTTTTTGAAATCATATTCAACAGTCTTCCATTTCCACAAGCTATATCAAGAATTGCATCACCCTCTTTTACTTCAACATATTCATATAAATACTGGTTATAGGATAACGTAAACTTTCCATCAAAAGTATTTTCATATTCATTTGCTTTCCTATTATAATTTTCCCTCGATTCTTCCGTTTTAAAGTCCATAATATCTCCTTTTCAATCTTTAACCATTGTATAAGTATAATCATTCATTCCTAGCCGAAGCATCCGCTTAAATTAAGTGTAAAAAGTAACAACGTACAAATAATAATAAAAATTTTTCACAATACAACCCCATTACTTTTATAATTTGACGTCATTACAAAAAATAAATTTACATATTTATCATATGTTTATAACATATTACATAATTATACATATTGTATCATAAACTATAAATAAATAGAGGAAAATTATGAAAAAAATTTAAAGCATTTATTTCATTTGTATTACTTATTACTGTTTTATTTACTAGTAATTTAATAGTATTAACAGATGTAAATAAACTGACAGATTGAATTTTATATTTTCACTAACACTTCCGCTTCCTTCCTGTGCCCAATAAGAAAGGACAGTAAGCATAAACTCACCGTCCCATGACATTGTTTCTATATTTTCTTTTTTAAACCTAATATTTACTCCCATAGCCTTTAATTCTTTTATTATTTGTGAACATTATTACTGAATTCCTTGCAAAGCTAGAAATTGACTTTGTTATGATTAAATCTATTTTTCCTTCTCTGCAATAAAAAAGTTTCGTATTAATATATATTTTTAATGCTAATTAAATAGCCAAATCTCGCAAACCCGCATGGTGACAACAACTTTTTAAAATGCTAAATTGTTAAATTGCTAAAATGCTAAATTGTTAAATTGCTAAAATGTTAAAATGGTAAAATGCTAAAATTTTAAAAAGTCAAAAAGTCAAAAAGATAAAAAGTTCCATATTTATAAAGAGAAAAATCCTCTACTACTGAGGTGGCTTATTGAACTGGTCGGATTTTAGGCAAGTCAAACCTTTATCATATAGCTAAAATACTCTCTATGATATTGGCTAGCCCTTCATGATTTTCAACCATTGGCATATGACAGGAATCCTCAATAAATCTAAAGTCTATTTTTGAAACAATATCATCATTAAGACACAAATTACTAATCCTATTCACATAGCCCTTTTGACCCCTATCTCCATATATTCCGTAAACTTTAGTATTTATTCTCCTAATATAATCTGAATAATCGAATTCTTCCTGCAATGCTTTTTTTAAACTATCACTATAGTACTTTGCTTCTCCCTTTATCATTGAAATAATTTTTTCGCCATATAGTTCCATATTATAAGGAAGCATTAAGTTTCGATAAAAGTTTTTCGCTGGCTTCAAATTAGATTCTACAATAATCACTTTATCACATCTAAATTTGAAATCTGCAATCAATTCTAGCCCAATAATTCCACCCATACTATGTCCGAGAATAAAATCGTACTTCTCTTCACTATAAGTTGCATGTACCCACTTAGTAATATCTGAAACACTATTCGCATTTTCTGTAATATAATGCGGATATTCTACAAAGGTAATATTATGAACTGTTAATTTACTTCTTAATGTATCCCATACATCAAGAGTGCAGTTTGCACCATATAAAATCAATCCTCGCATGAAATGATCCCTCCTAAGTTCTTATACTGTTTTCCGTTAAAACTTATCAAATTACCTTATTTGTCCTTCCGACCACAATTTTTAATCTGGATCACTTTCTCCACATGCCTTGAACGGTGAAAAAAGATGCCCTATAAACCTGGTAGAGTCTTGCGGTGGGAATATTCCAGAGATGTCAGCTTTTTATTACCATTTATAACTCTCTATATAGATCCATTACCATTTTTCATACCTAACAATTTCCTCCATATTTTTTCTTGGACGTTGCTTTGGAGTTTCTTCACTATATCCTAACGTAATTATCCC